>JAHEYC010000126.1 GCA_023251775.1 Sphingobacteriaceae bacterium
AGAAGATCCTCGTAGATCAAATTCTTCATAATGATAAAGAGTGAGAAGAGCGAATAAAAAATAAGAAGAATAGCTTCTATTGACACCGAAAGATTATCAATAAGTTTGATATTATTGGAGAGAATTGTGGTGAAGATTATGAGTAAGGAAAAAAGAAGTATCAGAACATAATGAATTTTGGTCTTTAAAAAAGCATCAAAGAAGGTTTTATAAAACAGGACGATAAAAAGAAATTCTACGAATGTGAATAAATTTATGATGGCGATGTTGTTATAGTTTTGATAAGATAAGAAGGTGCTTATGAATTCAACAACGAGTGATATAATTAATAACAAGAAGATCGGTTTAATGGATGGTTTGGTTCGAACCTTGTATACTATTCCAAACACGATGGGAATAATAACAAAATAAGATGATACAAGATTGAGAATTATCAGACTCTGGTCGGAATTCATATATTGAATATAAATAAAAAACGGCTTAAAAAAGCCGTTTTACTATTAACCTTGCAATGGGTTGGTAACTCCACCACCGCCGCCACAACTTGGCGGACAAGGACTACCTCTTTCTAAAATATTAGTTCCCATGATGTCATTCTCGTTAGCATCACATCCAACTAAGATCATCACAGGTGCTCCTGTTTCATCAATTCCCGGATAAACGCGTATACCTACAGCGCCCGACTGATTGATCAATGTTTTGATCTTGTTCTTACCATAAAAAATTCCTTTAATGCCTGCAAATTGACCGCTGTTTCTAAATGATGCAGTCCATGCGATCGCGTCGGCTGAAGCGACCATTGTACCTTCGTTTCCATTAAAACTCATAATTTTTCTTTTTTAAATTAAACAATTAGTTGATTAAATTAAAAGTAGTAATTCAACTATTGATTTGCCAGCCCATGAATTTTAGGATAAATGCTATATATCTGAAAATCAAATATATAATGCAATAGATGGATCAAAAGTTGGGTAAAAATACTTGAAACTTGTAATCAAAAAAACTAC
Source organism: Sphingobacteriaceae bacterium (assembly GCA_023251775.1). Classification (GTDB taxonomy): domain Bacteria; phylum Bacteroidota; class Bacteroidia; order B-17B0; family Aurantibacillaceae; genus Aurantibacillus. The sequence continues at coordinate 1,008 of JAHEYC010000126.1, forward strand.
AAAATTTATGCGGTTTCCAGCGGACTTACCATGAGTTTATCGAGCATTTCTTTGGTAAGTGGTTTATTAAGGAACTCTATATTGCCGGAGATCTCTTTTGCTTTGATGCGATCTACTTCATGAACTGATGATGTGAGGATAACTAGTTTTGTATTTTGAATGTCCTCATTTTTATTGCGCAGTAACGTTTGTATGAATTGAAAACCATCCATTAAAGGCATATTAAGGTCAACAAAGATCACTTGCGGAATAAGATCTTTTCCTTCACTTCCGGTTGCCGAGAGATTATTAATGAACTCCAAAGCACTTTTTGCGCTTGTGTTCACATAAATTGTTTTTGAAAAATGACAGGATTGCATTACTTTTTGATTGATGAAATTAACAAGATCATCATCATCCAAAAGCATGATGTTGTGATAAAAGTATTTTGGTTCTTTGTGTTTCATAAGTCAATGTTTAATTTATTATTACGCGAATTTTTTGATAAGTTCGGGAACAAGGTGATCTACTAATTGGTGACTTCCTTTATTTCTTGCTAAAAAAAGTGCCATGTGATCCTTTTGTTTCTCATTCTTTTTATGAACGTCGCCGTTACTTATAACGGCGTTGAAGATCTTGATAAGATCAAATGCGGATGAGTAGTTTGTTTCACCATCGGCTTTTAATTTACGATGCAAATTCTTTAGAATATTATCGGCCAGATCGAACTCCTTTAAATGCAAATAAAAATAAACCAATGTGAGTTTTATTTCAACGTCAATATGCATGAAATCCTTAAAGCTGTTGTCGCCAAGGATACGATTAAGTATATTCACGCCTTCTTTTGTTTTGCCCTGTGCAAACAGGACCATTGAACGGTATAGGCCCAATTTAATCGATGCATAGGCATCATTAGGATCTAATAAAAGTTTAGAAGGATCTAATTGCCCAATGGCATCCTCCTTTTTTAGTTCGTGAAGGAATGCGAGCTTAGAGATAAGAAAATTAGGCGTTGCACATAATCCCGAGTTCAATAAAATAAAATTAGAATTTTCTTCGATCCTTTCAAATGAGGAGTTAGCTTTTGAGATATTCTTATTTTTGAAATGAAATTCGAAATAAAGATATTCCAAAGGAAGATCCCAATTTTTAAAGAGCGATGAATCGGGAAGTTCTGAAATGAGTTGTTTGGTCTTATCAAGCGTTTCTTGCGTATCCATTTGTGGCATTTGATCACAAAAGATCCGTAATTGCAATTCAATGAAATTTTTTACGATCTCTATTTGTCTATTACCATTCAATGCATAATAATCATCAATTTCTTTGTGGAGGAATTCGAGTTCATTTAAAAAGTGCTGGCATCTTGAGCAAAGATATTGGTTCAATTTTTTATTGAAGGTGCCTAAGATATCGATCGATTTCTCAATGGATAAGGCATACGCAATATGTTTATTATACAATTGGGAATAGTGAAAGTACTTTTCTGAATGGAGGTTAATCCGTTTAAGAATGCTGTAGAGGATCACCAATTCATTTTGCAGATCGAAGTGTAAAAGGTCTTCCTCTAATTTATGCAATAGAGCAGAGGCAACTTCACGCGGGGTTTTATAAGCGATCTCGGTGAGGTGGTGAAATTGTTTTAGAACATCTTCTTTCGACAGATCGATGGTAGTGCTTAGGTTGCTTTGAACTTTATCGTACAATCGCGATTTAAGTGCATAAAAAGAATTGTTGCTTAAACTCAATTGATTCATGATCTCGGTATCAGAAATAGAACTTCCGCGATACGAATTCAATAAAAAAAGAAAATTGTCGGCCTTCGTTTTTTTGAACTGGCTAACAATGTTATCAAAAACATTAGTGTCGAGTTGACTTATTACTTTTTTTAGTTTGATCATAGAGCTATATAATAGTTCTTTAATAAATTTAATATAATAAAATAAGAATAGGGCGTTGATGTACTATGAAAAAATATACAAAATCACCTATTTTCTTACATCCATTCGGATAAACATTTTCATTTAATGTTAAATTACCTGTTAGTTACAAGGCTATTGATGCAGAGATCGGCAGGTCAATAGTAAATATACTTCCTTTGTTCACTTCGCTAGTTACATTTATTTTGCCATTCAACGATTCAACTTGCGTTTTTGTCATATGTAAACCAAGTCCTTTACCTTCCACCTCATAATTAAAGCGCTTATACAATCCAAACATATAATCGCCATTTTCTGCCAAATTGATGCCAATGCCGTTATCTTTAACAGTAATGCGCATATGATCCCTTACTTTTACAATTTTTAGGTCAACTTTTAGGTTGCGTTGAGGGGATCTGTATTTGATGGCATTACTGATAAGATTGTACAGGATACTTTCCATATAGCTTTTTATGCTAAACAGTTCGTTAGCATCCGGACCGATCTCAACACTTAATTTGCATTGCGATGTAGAGATCTGTTCTTCTAAGATCCCAAGAATACTTCTAACGATCTTTTTGAAGTTGATCTTTTCTTTTTTTGCATTGAGATTGGTGCGCGTGTTCAATACCAAACTTAGATCCTTAATGATCTCGTCGATCTTAAGTGATGAAGAACGAATATGTTGTATGATCTGTTCTTGCTCTTCAAAGGTGATATTCTCATTTCCGATAATATTACTTAAACCAATTATATTAGCTATAGGCGCTCTTAGATTATGCGAAACAATATAATTGAATTGCATCATTTCGTTATTTCTGTTGGTAAGCTCCTGAATAAGTTTCTTCAATTCATTTTCCTTCTTCTTTACCTCGGTTATGTCGCGCATTACCGATTGTGTACCTATGATCTCCCCATCTTCAAATAAAAGACTTACACTGTCCTCTAACCAAATCAACGATCCGCTTTTATGGATCCCTTGATATACATAGGTGTCTAGCGCGTTCTTCTCACTAAGAAAATTGGTATACAGTTTTCTTACTTCAACTTGCCATCCGGCTGCAATGTGATCGCCTGCATTTATCGATTCAAGTTCCGCTTCACTTTTACCAAAAAGATCATAGAACTGTTGATTCGCAAAAACGATGGTTCCCTCCAGAGTTCGTACCGCAATGGCATCATTAATATTTTCAACCACATTTTTATAACGACGTTCACTTTTTGTAAGATCCATTTCGATCTTCTTTCGCGCGGTGACATCCCTAAAAAAACATTGAATACCTATTATTTGTGATTCATTAATGATAGGTGTTGAGTTTCCTTCAACATAGATCTTTTTCTTTCGATTGGTTCTAAATGCAAGTTCAATACCGGATTCATTATTCCCGTTGAGGATCTCTTTAAAATGTTTGATGCATTCCGAACGATATTCTATTTGTACAATATCAAATATGCTGAGTTCGCTTAGTTCTTGGGAAGTTAAATTAAGTGCTTTTCGCATGTAATTATTTGCAAACGTGAATTTTGAATTCGCATCAAGACTAAAAATGAATTCTTTACTGTTCTCAACAAGTTGGCTATAATTTTTCTCGTTCTTCTCAATTAGTGTTTCAAAATTCCTTCGTTCGGTGATATCAAGGTGTCTTATTACACCTTTTGGTTTCTCGTCCTCAAAACAAGTTACCGACATCAAGAACCATCTTTTTATAGTGCCGGAGTGACAAGGATATACCATCTGAAAGATCCTTTCTTTTTTTGTCAATACAGCTTTGATCCCATCTAATGCATTTTTGGCGAACTCATCTCCCGATCGAATCGCCCTTTCGCACACTTCAAAATAATTAGATCCGAGTGAGGATCTATTCATGGTGGTTGCGCCGTTCTCATTATAAAAGTCGTTCCAAGCATCATTCACCGAAATGATCTTTCCCTTTTCGTCAATAACTGCAATGTGTGAATCAAGCGAAGTAAGTATGCCATTATTGAAGGCTTCACTTTCTTTTAATTTTTTTTCGGTGATATATCGGCTCACCTCATTGCAAGTACGCGAAAGTATATAATCAATGAAATTCTCTTCCGTGCTAATATCCGAGATCGGTTTCGTATCCATAAGTGCTATAACTCCAAGAACTTTTTCATTCTCATCTTTTAATGGGTAACCAATAAATGATTCAATACTATTTTTCTTTAGGAAAGTATCATTGGGGAATTTATCTTTTAGATCTTTTACAAAAACAAATACCTCATGATTGATCACCTTTTCATATGGGGTATCTTTTATCTTTAAGATATGTCCCGCATAATTGTTGTTCAAATTCCTGAACGAAAGCATTTGCAAAGTATCATCCTCTTCATTAAAAAGACCTATGCAAGCGTATTTGACCTCAAATTGATCCCGGCAATATTTTGTAAGGTTCGAAAAATAATTCATGCCTGTTTTAACGGAAATACTTTCGTGGATCTGTTTTAATTTAAGTTCTGATTGAACACGAAATGTTACGTCACGGGCAATGCCAAGTATCCCAATGATCTTTCCGTTATCGGATAGGGATGAAGGGGTTATTTCAATATGCACTGTATTTCCTGATCTTGTAATTATTCGTGTTTCAAAAAAGGGAGCTTCTTGCTTTTCTGTAAGGTATTGTAACACGTTAGACGTAGATTGAATATTACCGGGATCCATAAGTTCATTTAATGGTCGGCCGATCCATTCGGTTGTTTTCCAACCGGTGATAGTTTCGAAGGCATGATTAAGGGTGAGTATATTTCCATTTGGACACAAAGTGAAAATCATATCATTCACACCTTCAAAAACTTTCCTCAAGCGTTCTTCGCTTTTTTTAATTGCTTTTTCGAAAACTTTTTTATCGGTAATATCATTTCTTATCGCTAAGAATTGAACAACATGATTGTTCTTATCAAACAATGGTGTGATGACCGTGTCAAACCAAAGTAAATTGCCGGTCTTTGAGCGATTGCATATCTCTCCACGCCATATCTCTCCACTCAGTATTGTTTCCCAAAGATCTTTAAAGAAGTCGGATGAGTGTATCCCTGAAGTAATCATACGATGATCTTGGCCTATGATCTCTTTAGCGCTGTATTCCATTGTTTCGCAAAATAGTTCGTTGGCATAGGAAATGGCGCCCTGTTTATTGCAAATAGTTACAATGGATGATTTGTTAACTGCATTTTGGAGAGCGTGAAATGTTTTTGCGAACGTACTGTATTCGTACTTTTCGTGCATCTCTCTTAAATAACCTTCGGTGTGCACTATTATACCAAATTCATTAAGTACCGGCGACACGATCTCGTGCACCCATTTGGTTTTTCCATCCTTTGTAGTTATTCGATACTCAAGTTGGCACGAGTTATTTGTTGAGAATGCAAGATCTTTTTTTTCT
>JAHEYC010000127.1 GCA_023251775.1 Sphingobacteriaceae bacterium
AGTTTTATTAATCGCGAAATAAGTGCTATTAATAATAACATGGAAAAAACCATTAAAGCACTTGCCGATAGAAATACAGCCGATGCAACAACGCGCATGCAAACTACCATGACCTCGGTAAATAATTTGGCTTTGTTGTTGAACGAATCTTTGGAACAAAAACAAAATAAAATGAAACAGGCTGCCAAACAAAAGGGTGGCAAAAAAGGAAAATGTAAAAAACCGGGATCAGGTTCAGGACAAAAACCATCGGATGCACCAAGTATTCCTAACATGAAAAAATTGCAGGAGCAATTAAATAAGCAACTGCAAGCTTTAAAAGATGCCATGGATAAAGGCGAAAAACCGGGTCAAAAACCGGGTCAAAAACCGGGAGATAAACCAGGCCAAAAGCCCGGTAATAAACCCGGAAATGGCCAAGCGGGGAATCAAGGTCTGCCTAAACTAAACATGCCGGGAACCAGCGAGCAATTCGCTAAAATGGCCGCCCAGCAAGAAGCCATACGAAGACAGATGGTTCAAATGATGGAAAAGTTAAAAAACAAGGGTTCCAACCCGGGTGGAGATATTGCGGATTTGATGGAACAGACTGAAAAAGAACTAGTTAACAAACAAATTAGCAATGAGATGATCAAGCGACAAAACGATATTTTAACCAAACTGCTTGAAAGTGAGAAAGCTGAGCGCGAAAGAGAGCAAGACGAAAAAAGGAAAAGTAATGAAGCAAAAGTTCAAAATTTAAGTAACCCTGGCGAGTTTTTAGAGTATAAAAGACTAAAGGAAAAAGAACTGGAACTCATAAACACCGTTCCGCCTAGTCTTACACCTTTTTATAAAGAGAAGGTGAATAACTACTTTAATAGCGTAAATAAAAAATGATCTTAACCCACGGGGAGAATTTGAGAATAAGTTCAGATACCCAAAATATAACTTTAGTTGAAAGAGTCATTGATGATGTGTGTGAAGCATACAAAGTAAATGAAGATCGTTACGGCAATATTTTAATTGCGGTTACCGAAGCAGTAAATAATGCTATTCAACACGGAAATAATAACGATCCGGCAAAATCTGTTACCATTACTTATAATGTTGGACCAAATGCGATCACGTTTTTTGTATCCGACGAAGGAAAAGGATTTGATCATACAAATTTGCCCGATCCTACAGCTCCAGAAAATATTGATAAAATAAACGGACGAGGAATTTTCCTTATGAAAAATCTATCCGATAATATTCAGTTCGATCAAAATGGCAAACAAGTGCAGTTGAAATTCAACTTCAATTAGGAATATGTATGAAATGACCTCCTACTGCGTTGTTGCAAAAATTTTAAATCCTCACATACCTTAGTATGCTCCGGTTTAAAATTTTTCCACGCCTTGTAGGAAGTCATTTCATACACATTCCTTTATCTGTAAGTAATTTAGAATTTTAGTATTGAAAAAAAGAAGGAGTATTCTATTTTAATGTCACCAAAGCCACTCATAATTTTACTTAGTTTTCTAGTTCTGCAATTCTCTGCAATTGCTCAGATCAATTTACAATCGGGTGGAAATAACAGCAAAGAAACATTAGCCATTCAATTCTTCGAGCAAAAAGAATACGATAAAGCCAATGTGTATTTGGAAGATCTTTATGATAAGAACCCTACTATTTGGTTCGGATATTATTACAAGAGTTTGATAGCCATAAAAGATCTGGATAAGGCCGAGAAGATCACAAAGAAATTAGTGAAGAGTAATAAATATGATCTTTCCATCTTGGTTCATTTAGGGAATATCTATAAATTAAAAGAAGAACCAAAAAAAGAAACGGAGTGCTACGAAAAGGCATTAAAAGAATTGACCGCAGTTCAACCCTACATCTCTAATTTAGCGCAAGCATTTATAGATGCAAAGTTGTACGAGTATGCCATTGCGGTTTATAATAAAGGCAGAAAAGCAACTCCCGATTACCCTTATTTCTACGAACGCGCCGATGTATTTAAATTAAAAGGCGATGTTGTTTCCATGGTGAACGAATATTTGGATGCTATTGATTTTAGAGATTCGGAATTATACATGGCACAAAATAATTTGCAGAACTCTTTAGGATACGATGAAGAAAGCGCAGGATTAAAAAATCCCATTTTAAAACAAGAATTACAAAAACGCATTCAATCAAAACCCGATAAAGTTGTGTTTGCCGAATTCTTAATTTTCATTTTAAAACAACAAAAAGAATTCGACGCGGCATTTGTGCAATGCAAAGCTATTGATAAACGAAATAGAGAAGATGGTCACCGCATTTACGAATTGGCGCGTATTTGCGTTTCAAATAAAGCCTGGGAAGTAGCGCAACGATGTTATCAGTATTTGATAGATAAACCAAATTGCATGTATGCCGAATCTTCTTCTATTGAAATTTTAGGTGTAGAATACGAATTAGTATTGGAAAAACCACAAGCCACCAAAGAGGAATTAATGGCCGTAGAACAAAAATTACAAGCGGCTTCCGATAAACACAAGGGAACTTTTATGCAAACCTTTGTAGTTAAGAATTTAGCAACACTCAAAGCTTACTATTTAAATAAACCCGAAGAAGCCATTGAACTTTTGGAAGAAGTGATCAGTAACCCAAGTATAAAACCGGTTGATAAAGCCGATTACAAAATTTTGCAAGCCGATATTTATTTGGTGAGTGGTGTCATTTGGGATGCTTCACTTTTATATTCGCAAGTGGAAAAGGACTTTAAATATGAGCCAATAGGACACGAAGCTAAATTTAAAAATGCAAAGTTGAGTTTTTATGCGGGTGATTTTAAATGGGCAAAAACACAATGCGATGTCTTAAAAGGAGCCACCACAAAATTAATTGCCAATGATGCTTTGGATCTTTCATTGATAATTACGGATGCCATTGGTGTAGATACAAATGAAGTTCCTTTACAATTATTCGCAAGCGCGGAGTTAATGATCATTCAACATCGCTATGCAGATGCGATCGCTCGTATGGATAGTGTGAATTTATTATTTAGCAATAATACATTGGGCGATGATATCTTTTTTAAGAAAGCCGCCATTTACGAACGCACGAACCGATATGCCGATGCAGAAAAAATGTATAAGGATATCATTGAATTTTACCCAAGCGAATTATATGGCGATGATGCACAATATAAATTAGCACAACTGTACGAATTTAAATTAAAAGATAATACCAAAGCTAAAGAAGCTTACGAAGCCATTATTACCAATTACCCCGGAAGTATTTTTGTTACCGAAGCTCGTAAACGCTTCCGCGAGTTACGTGGAGATAAAATAAATAATTAGAAATTATAATTCCATTATATGACCATTGCAGTATACGCGCGCTCAACAAAAGATAACCTCCCGGGTTATATAGAGCAGCTTTACAACCTGTTCGCAAAGGAAAAAGTAGAACTTGTTATTTTTAAAGAGTTTTACGATTACCTTAAAAGCGAACATGGTTTTAAGTTGGATCTTAAAACGTATTCAAATTCGGAGGAATTAATTTCGCAAGCAGATTATGTGATCTCATTAGGCGGCGATGGCACCATGTTGGAAACTGTTGCATTGGTTCGTAAATCGGGAATTCCTGTTCTTGGAGTAAATACGGGCCGACTTGGATTTTTAGCCAACGTCAATAAAGATGATCTTGAAAAAGCAGCCACACTTTTAATTAAAGAAAAATTTACTATTGATAAACGCGAACTTATTGAACTCACAGGTTGTGAGAATTGTTTTGGTGATGTGAATTACGCGCTCAATGAATTTACGGTTCATAAACACGAGGGTGGTGCCATGATCCATATTGATACGTATGTGGATGGTGTATTTTTGAATTCGTATTTTGCCGATGGACTTATTGTTTCAACACCAACGGGTTCAACAGCATATTCCTTAAGTTGCGGCGGACCAATTATGATGCCCGATTCGGATAATTTTATCATTACGCCAATTGCACCGCATAATTTAAATGTGAGGCCTGTGGTTATTCCAAATAAAAAAGTGATCAGTTTTAAAGTAAGCGGACGAAACGAAAGTTTTTACGCGTCCTTAGATTCCGTTACATCTTCCATTACACCCAAATCGGAAATAAAAATAAAACTGGCCGATTTTAAATTCAACCTTATAAACCTCGAAGGCCAACACTTTTTTGGCACTTTACGCAACAAATTGCTTTGGGGAATTGATAAAAGGAGGTAACAATAAATCCCCCATTTTTACGTTATAACCATTGATGCGCTTAAAGCTGGTATATATCTTATCTTTTTTTATGGTGTTTTCGGCTTTTGCCCAAACAGCCAAGCGTAATTTTCGTCAGCGCGAAATAGGTGTATTTTTAGGAGGCTCGTATTATATTGGCGATATAAATACATTCAAACATTTCATCTATTCTAAACCTGCGGCGGGTGTTTTTTTTAGATACACCACCAATTACCGTTATGCATTTCGTTTTGGATTTAATTACGGTAGAATAGTGGGTAATGATGCGCGGAGCAGCAGTGCCGATCAACTTTTGCGCAATGCCAGTTTCCGTTCGGATATTTACGAATTGCACGCCGTTTCTGAATTCAATTTTGTGGAGTATCGCATTGGGCACAACAAACATTATTTCACCATGTATATCTTCGCGGGCCTAGCGGGTTTTCATCATAATCCCCAAGCAAATATTGGTCGCGGATGGCAAACGTTACAAAACATTCACACCGAAGGACAAAAAAAAGGCTATCCGCTTTATCAATTTTCTGTTCCCTTCGGCATAGGATTTAAATACAACCTCTGGGATTTTATGGGCATAGGAATTGAATGGGGTCCGCGCAAAACATTTACCGATTACTTAGATGATGTTTCAGGACTTTATCCCGATCCTTCGCTTAGTCCGGGCGCTATTCAATATTCTTATCCCAACAAACAACCTGCCGATCTTATTGGTACCATGCGTGGAAATCCTCGCACAAAAGATTGGTATTTCTTTTACGGGCTTTCCGTTAACTTCAAACTCCGCGACGCTGCGGGTCCTTGTTATGGAGTGAATAAGAACAAATACAATTAGTGTTTGGCCGAAAAATTCATTTTCATCGTTGTGCTTGTCTAAAAAATTAGTCATTTACCTTAGTAAACTCCTAATTTTTTAGCCTTCGCACGCCTCGAAACTGAACTTTTCGTTCCAAACACTGAGTCTACTAATTCTGTTTCGGAATCGTTTTCGTTTGCGGGACAAAATGTCCCGCTCAACCTGAAAGGCCGTATGTTAAGGTTGGACGGGACATTTTGTCCCGCAAGAAATTCCATCAGCATTCCCGAAATTCCATACTGCCGCGTGAGGGATTGAGCCATTGTTTGAGCTCCTTTTTTATCGTGGGTAATTCCATAGAAGATAAAAAAGAGCGAGTGGCGAAAGCCCGACGGCAAGCGAATTTCCAGCGTATTAGGGATGAGCTTGCCGGCACGCCCAAATAACATTAATAAAAATGGTCCTTAAGAACACCTATTAAAAACTCCCTAAGCATCTGTTAAACAACTCCTTATCATCCACAATTTTTATCATTATTCTTTTGAATTAAGGGATATTATTCTAACTTTGCCTTCCTAATTTTTTATTGAAATGAACGTATTAGAAAGTATTAGAAAGCGTACCGGTTTATTGGTTGGTATTGTTGGTTTAGCCCTTGTGATCTTTATCCTCGAAAGTTTATTGGGTTCGGGTAGTTCCATTTTTGGCGGTGATATGAATTCGATCGGAATAGTGAACGGAAAAAAAATTGACCGTAACGAATTTTACACCAAGGTTGAGAATCAGTTGAACGGTATTCGTCAACAAAAACAAACAAATGATATTGATGATCAAACACGCAAGCAAGTTGTTGAATATATCTTTCAAGGTTACATTTCTGAATTAGTTATTAAGCCACAGTACAAAATGCTTGGACTTTCGGTTGGAGAAGATGAGTTGTACGAGAACATGGTAGTTAATCCTTCGCAAGTGGTGATACAACGCTTGACCGATCCAAATACTCGTCAATTGAATCCTCAGTTTGCTTTACCCGATGGTTCGTTGGATCGCAATAAATGGAAACAAGTTGTGGCAAGTGTTACAGGCGATCAGGAAATGGCCGTAAAACAAATGGAAGAAGATGTGGCGAACACACGCTTGGCCGAAAAATATTCTGCGCTAATTAAAAAAGCAATTTACGTAACATCAGCCGAGGCAAAACGCGATTACCAAAAGCAAGGAACTAAAATGAATGTGAGTTTTGTAATGAAACGTTACGATTCGGTTGGTGAC
>JAHEYC010000128.1 GCA_023251775.1 Sphingobacteriaceae bacterium
CTCCATTGCACTAACGCTGTTACATCTGCTTCTACGTAAGAAGTAACGTGTGGAGAAACATGTTTACTCATCACCATATTATCGGCAATGATCTTGCGCATGCGATCCATTTCAATGATCTCGTCGCCGGCCATTAACGAAACGGCAGGACGATTGATATTAACCGTTCCGCTTGAACTTGTTGTGCTTGTTGAAGTACTTGTTTTTTGCTTGTTGGGATCTGCTACGTAAGCTAAAATATCTGCTTTTGTAACACGGCCTTCTTGCCCTGTTCCTTTTATGTTTTCAAGATCTGATAAACTAATTCCTTCTTCTTTAGCAATACTTTTTACAAGGGGAGAATAGAATTTATTGGACTGAGAATAATCATTTGCACTTGATGCAACCGAACTTGTTGTGCTTACAATTGGTTGAGATGTTGTAACAACAGTTTCTTTTTTTACTTCAGGTGTTGTTGTTTTTGGAACATCAGAAACAACTGCTCCGGCTTCGCTGCTTATTTGTGCGATCACTGCACCAACTTGTACAACATCACCTTCTTTAAATAAACGCTTTACAAGAGTTCCTTCAAATGGTGATGGAATTTCGCTATCAACTTTATCGGTTGCAATTTCAAGAACCGTTTCATCGATCTTGATCTTATCGCCTTCATTTTTGGTCCATTTGATGATCGTAGCTTCCGCCACACTCTCACCCATTTTAGGCATTATTAGATCGAAATTAGCCATTGCTTTGCTCTTATAAGAGCTACAAAAATAAGGGTATTGGTGGCATTCCCAAAATTATTTTGGGTGTTAAAACAGGGTTTAGTCAAAATCACTCAAAATCGCTGTAGATGAGGTATTTCTTGCGTATCAACTTAAAGGTTTCCAGGTCTTTTTCCCAGCTTGAACGCACTTCAGTTTCACTTTTCCTTGCTTTTACCTGCTCTTGCAATTCGGCATTGCCCGCATGGTAATTAAAATTCTGATCAAAGAAATCTTCTTTAGTATAATTAGAATACATCTTATATAATAACGTTAGATCCAGTTTTTTTGTATGCTTCATGATATTTGTCTTACGCAGATCTAAACCATTACATTTCTTATCGAGATATTTTGGAAAGGCAGATAATGCAGTGGCGCGCGGCGTAAAAAAAAACGAACTGTCTTTGTATTCCGGAGATCCGATCACTTGGAACGGGTAAGGTGTTCCTCTGCCAAGACTAACTATGGTTCCTTCAAATAAACCCAAACTAGGATACAATAATACCGCTGTATGATTTGGAAGATTAGGAGAAGGATTGACAGGCAATTTGTAAGTTGCTTTTCTATCATAATTAAAACATGGAACTACGGTGAGGCTACATTTTATAACGACATCTTTTTTCTTCACTTTCTTTTTTAACCAACCTTCGCCATTTACCATTTGCGCGTATTCGCCGCAGGTCATTCCATAAACTATTGGCACAGGATGCAATCCTAAAAAACTTTTGTATTCTTCTTTTAAAACAGGACCGTCAATATAAAAACCATTGGGATTTGGTCTGTCGAGTACGATCATTTCTTTATTATTCTCAGCGCACGCTTCCATCACATAACACATGGTAGAGATATAAGTGTAAAAACGTACACCAACATCTTGAATATCGTAAATAACAATATCAATTCCTGCAAGATCTTTTGCACTTGGTTTTTTATTACTTCCGTAAAGTGAAATAACAGGCAGTCCCGTTCTTTTATCAATATTACTTGTTACTTTTTCGCCTGCTTCGGTATCGCCTCTAAATCCATGTTCGGGACCAAATATCTTTTTGATATTGACCTTGAATTTTAAAAGTGTATCAACAATACTTACACCATTTATTACTCCGGTTTGATTTGTGACAACCGCTACCTTTTTATTTTTGAGTTTTGGAATGTAGGCATGAAATTGTTGCGCACCAACGGCAAGCGAATTGTATTCTTTGTAAAGAAGTTCCTGACCGCAACTGATAAATACCGTAAAATAAACTATTACCGCAGTTATCAATTTAGTATTTTTGTTTCCTAAGTGCATTTTATTGAATGTTGAACGTTATATAGCCGATCGCATCACTTCCAAAAGCAAACACAAAGGAAGTATCTCTAAGCCAATTGTAAAGATAGGTATTTTAGGGATAGTTCTTGGTTTGTCGATAATGTTATTAACGGTGAGCATTGTTGTTGGATTTAAAAAGGAGATCACGCGAAAAGTTACAGGCTTAGCGGCCGATGTAAGCATTAGTAATATCAGTTTTGGAAGCAATGGTGAACAAATTCCTATAAAGATATCAGGAGATAGTATTGCTGCTCTTAAAAAAATAGCGAACGTAAAACATGTGCAAGGAACTGCCATGAAAAATGGCATTGTAAAAACAAAAACGGAGAATGAAGGTGTGGTGATAAAAGGAATTGATGCGGACTATGATCTGGAATTCGTTAAAGAACATTTGATAAGTGGGAAGTTACCCGAATTAAAAGCTGAAGATGCAAGCAATGATATTTTAATTAGTGAAAATTTAGCAACCCGATTGGATCTTAAGGTGGACGATAAATTCCTTGTGTATTTTGTAGTGCAACATGAGGTGTATGATTCTGTTGAGAAAGCAAATTTTACCAAGTTCGAGCAGCGCTCTCGTAATTTTAAGATCTGCGGCATTTATAAAACTTCATTCTCTGATCTTGATAATAATTTAACCTTCGCCGATATTCGCCATATTCAAAAATTAAATTATTGGGAGAAAGGTGTGGTTGGAAATTATGAAGTAAGCGTAAATGATTTTGAAAGATTGGAAACTACTATTGAGGATATCAATGATAATATTGCACTCAATTGCCAAGCCATTAGTGTAAAAGATAGTTTCTCAAATATTTTTGTATGGTTAGATAAATTAGATATTAACGGTGTGATCATTGTTGTGTTGATGATCTTGGTGGCCGTAATAAATATGATAACAGCTTTGCTTATTTTAATATTGGAGCGAACAAATATGGTGGGAATGCTAAAATCTCTTGGGATGAGCAATGTAAATGTGCGTAGAATATTTTTTTACATCAGTTTGAAATTATTGGGAAGAGGTTTGCTTTGGGGAAATATTTTAGGAATTGGCATGTGTTTGATACAATATTATTTTGGTTTGGTAAAATTGGATAGCTCTACGTATTATGTCGATAAAGTAGCAATTGATCTTAATTGGGTTTCTTATGTATTATTGAATTTAGGAACAACCGGGGTTTGTTTGGTGATGTTGTTATTCCCAACGCTCATACTTACTAAAATAACACCAATAAAAACTTTGCGATTTGATTAGAGGCATTTAACCACGAAAAACACTAAAGAGAACGAAATACACGAAATCGATTTTGTGCATTTCGTGTAAAATTTTTGTGAGTTTCGTGGTTAAAAGAACTGTCCAACTTTTCTAAGCGGCTTCAACCACAAAGTAAAAAATTTAGGTTTCAATCCATTAACTTCCCAAGCTTTTCTGTCTTCCAAATTTGCTTTTACGCGGTTGTTTACGCTGGCAGTGCTTTGTCCGCCCACACGCATTTTGATGATGAACTCATCCAAATAAGTTAATGAGATCTTATGTTTGTGAATAAAACGCAACATCAATTCATAATCGGCGGAGGTTTTAAAATCCAAATTAAATGTCCCGAATTTTTTGTAGATCTCTTTTTTTAAAAACAGAGTAGGGTGTGGTGGCATCCAGCCATAAGCAAAACTATTGGGCGAGTGATCTCCCGAATACCATTTGCGTGTTATTTTTTCGGGATCATTTTTATCTACAAAATATAGATTGGCATACAAACCATCAACGTTTTTTGTTTTTAAACCATTCACCACATGTTCAATAACGTTGTTGCTGGTGTAAAAATCATCCGAGTGTAAAAATCCTATCACGTCACCACTTGCCAAAGCAATTCCTTTGTTGAGCGCATAATAAATACCTTCATCTTTTTCGGAAATAAAATGACTAAGCTTATCTTTATGTTTATTGATGATGGAAATTGTTTTATCGGTTGAATTACCATCAACAATAATATATTCAATGTCTTTGTAGGTTTGCTGCAGAACCGAATTAATGGTTTGTTCTAAAAATGCTTCACTATTAAATGTAGCAGTTATGATAGAGATCTTCATAATGCAAGAATGAATTCTGAAAGTGAATTAAATTGAAGGTCTATTTTTGGATCGTTCACTTTTTTCTCGTTAATAAAAATCGTTTTCATCCCTGCAGTTCTTCCAAATTCCATATCGCTCATGCTATCACCGACAATGACACTTTTTTTAAAGTCAATTTGTGGAAGATCTTTTTTGGCCTGTAAAGCCATGCCAATATTGGGTTTACGGGTTTCGTGATTTTCTGAAGACAAATATGGCGAGTAATACACTTTATCAATTATGCCTTTGTGATATTTTAATTCGTACAACATATTGTTGTGAATGAGTTCAAGATCTTCTTTGGTATAAACACCTTTTCCAATGCCTTGTTGATTGGTTACGACCACAATGGTGCCAAATACATCATTCAATTTTTTGAAATTAGCCACCACATCTTTTTCAAATTCAAATTCCATCCAATGCTTCACGTAATCGTTATCCAATTTTTTATTGATAACACCATCACGGTCCAGGAACAAGGTCCAGGCCTTAGTTATATTTAGGTCCTTTAAAGTCATGTTGCGCTTTAGCGTAATCTTCCGGAATTCCAATATCTATAAAGTAAGCTTCAAATTCAAAGCCATAGATCGGTAGAACTTGAAGTTCCTTTTCAAAAAAATCTTTTTCTATCGAGAATTTCGTATTAGGCGGCGTATGTTGTAAAAATAATTTCCTGCCCAAAATATAAACGCCTGCATTTATCGATCCTGCTTCGGCCATATCACTTTTTTCTTGAAAAGAAATAATGCGGTTATCCCTTTCTGTTTGAACGCAACCATAACGTGAGGCATTATCAAGTTTTCTTAAGGCTAAAGAGAAGGAAGAGTTTTTGAACTCGTGGTATTGTTGGAATTTAGTGAGGTTAATATCAAAAAAGGAATCGCCATTCAGCGCAAACACCTCTTCGTCCTTACATTGTTCCATTGCTTTACGAATTCCGCCTCCTGTTCCCAAAGGTTCGTCTTCAATAACGTAATTCAATTTTAAACCATTGAATTCATTCTTGTAAAACGAGATCAGTTTTTCGTGCAAATAACCAACGGAAAGAATAACATTATCAATTCCGTAATGTTTTAAATAATTTAATTGATAGGATAAAAATGGAATTCCATTAACCGGCGCCATTGGTTTTGGAACATCGCTCACCACAGTTTTTAAACGTGTGCCAAATCCTCCGGCAAGTATGATGGCGGTTTTGATCTCCATTTTATTTTTTAGGAAACAAATTCATTTCTACTATCTCACAAATGGTATGTCCTAATAACATATGACATTCTTGTATGCGAGGCGTATCGGTGCTTGGAATATTAATTAAAATATCTGTTAAGGCTTTCATTTTCCCACCACTTTCTCCTGTAAATCCTATGGTTATCACACCCATGTTGCGCGCTTCTTCAAATGCTTTTACAACGTTGGCGCTATTGCCGCTTGTGCTTAGGCCTATCAAAATATCACCTTTTACACCCATGGCTTTTACAAGGCGACTATAAATAACATCGTAACTATAATCATTGGCAACTGCAGTTGTATAACTTGTGTTTACGTGCAATGCTTCGGAAAATAATGGTGGACGATCATAATAAAAACGTCCGCTTAATTCTGCGGCCAAATGTTGTGCATCGGCAGCACTGCCACCATTACCGCACCACAAAACTTTTCCTTTGTTCTTATACGTTTCGGTAATTTTGTTTATGGCTTCATCAACCGAATTTATAATAGCAGCATTATTCATCACTGCAGTTTTAAGTTCGATAGAAGACTTTATTTTGGATTGGATAAAAGGGATCATACTACAAAGTTAAGCATTAGTTTTTGGTGAGGCATCGTATTTATCAATAATGGCGCGTACTAATTTATGGCGGATCACATCGGTATTATCCAATTCTATCACATCAATGCCTTCTACATTTTTTAAAATGCGAACGGCTTGAAACAAACCGCTCGGCTGTTTTGCGGGAAGATCAACCTGACTTGGATCACCGGTAACAATAAATTTTGCACTAGCTCCCATCCGTGTTAAGAACATTTTCATCTGACCCTCAGTTGTATTTTGTGCTTCATCCAATATCA
>JAHEYC010000129.1 GCA_023251775.1 Sphingobacteriaceae bacterium
GGTTGCGACACGGCAAAATCGGTGCTTGAATTAAGCGATGCAGATATCACACGCAGAACAGGAATTGAAGATGATGTGATAGCTGAAGTTCGTAAAGTATTAGCATCTGAGTTTGAAGATTAATACCAACAGGAAAGTGATCTCCTTGAATTGATCACGAGTAAATATTAGATAACAGAAAATAAAATATGTCAGACGGAGCAAAAACACTTCGATTAAGCAAAGTGGCGAAAGAATTCAATCTTTCTCTTGGAAAGATCGTGGAATTCTTGGCCACCAAAGGGATCAAGGTAGAGAATAATCCTAACGCAAAGATCGGAGATGAAGAACACTCTCTTTTAACCAAGGCATTTTCCACAGATAAATCTGCGAAGGAAGAAGCTGCGCAAGTATCGCAAAACATCACCAAGGTGAAGCGCGAGACCATTGTATTGGATGACGTAAATAAATCGAAGAAGAATAAGGAAGAAAAAGAAGTGGTGATCACCGACCACTCCGAAACAAGTTCTGAAACTAAAAGCAAAACTAAAAAATCGAAAACCGAACCGGAACTTTTTACGCAAGAAGTAGAAAGTAAGGATGGCCCGAAAGTGCTTGGTAAATTAGATCTTGCTTCTATCTCTAAAACAAAAGAAAAGAAAAGTACAGCAACCGATAAAGGAAAAGGGAAAAAGAAAAAAGGTGCAGATGAAGTTGAAGAGACAGGTGTTGATGAAGGAACAACAGAAGAAGTTACTGAAGAACAAATTGAGCATATTGAAACTAAGTTCGAGAAACTAGAGGGCCCTAAGATCCTTGGTAAAGTTGATCTTCCTGTTGTAAAAGAATCTCCTAAAAAAGGCGAAAGCAGTTTTGCGTTAGAACGTAAAAAACGTAAGCGTATTAAAAAAGGAGGCTTGAGTGAAGAAGAGATCAAAAAAGTTGGGACTGAACAAGCTAAAATTGCGAAAGAGCGTGCCAAAGAAAAATACGGCGATCCTAAGCATAAAAAAACCTATGGCGGTGGTGGCAGTAGCCAAACTGCTTCTAAACCTCGTCACGAATTAACGGAAGAAGAAATTCAACAACAGATAAAAGAAACTTTGGCTCGCTTAAGCGAAAAAGGTTCTAAATCCAAATCTTCTAAAAATCGTAGAGATAAACGTGATGTTGTTCGCGAGCGAATGGCTGAGAAGCAGGAATTATTGGATGCAGAAAAAAGTATCTTAAAAGTTACCGAATTCGTTTCTGCGAATCAGTTGGCAACTATGATGGACATTCCCGTTAATCAAATCATTGCAACGTGTATGAGTTTAGGTTTATTTGTATCCATCAATCAACGTTTGGATGCAGAGACCATTGCTATTGTTGCAGAAGAGTTTGGATTTAAAACAGAATTCGTTTCGGCCGAAGTGGTAGAAGCAATTGAAGAAAAAGAAGAAGATGTTGAAGGAGATGTTGTGCACCGTCCACCAATTGTAACCATCATGGGTCACGTTGACCACGGTAAAACATCGTTACTCGATTATATTCGTAAAGCAAATGTGGTTGCCGGTGAAGCAGGTGGAATTACTCAGCACATTGGAAGTTATAATGTGAAATTAGATACAGGTAAATCGATCACCTTTTTAGATACACCTGGTCACGAAGCGTTTACAGCAATGCGTGCACGTGGTGCAAAAATTACGGACATTGTAATTATTGTGGTGGCGGCCGATGACAGTGTGATGCCTCAAACAAAAGAAGCTATTAATCACGCGCAAGCTGCAGGTGTACCAATGGTAATTGCTATAAATAAAATTGATAAACCGGGTGCAAATGCAAATAAGATAAAAGAAGATCTTTCGCATCTTAATGTGCTTGTAGAAGAATGGGGCGGTAAATATCAATCGCAAGAAATTTCGGCTAAAAAAGGAACGGGTGTAGATGTATTATTAGAAAAAATATTATTGGAAGCAGAGGTTCTTGACTTGAAAGCAAATCCAAAAGTGAGAGCATCAGGATCGGTGATCGAAGCAAAATTAGATAAAGGTCGCGGACACGTAGCCGATATTATTGTTCAACGCGGTACATTAAAAGTTGGTGATATTATTGTTGCGGGTGGATATAGCGGACGTGTAAAAGCAATGACCAACGAGCGTGGTTTACCAATTGCTGAGGCTGGTCCTTCAATTCCTGTACAATTGTTAGGATTAAATGGTTCGCCAACAGCAGGTGATAAATTTAATGTGATGACCGATGAGCGTGAAGCACGTGAATTGGCGAATAAACGTTTGCAATTACAACGCGAGCAAGGAATTCGTACACAAAAACATATTACGCTTGCCGAAATTGGAAGACGTTTAGCTATTGGAGATTTTAAAGAGTTGAATGTAATTGTAAAAGGAGATGTGGATGGATCTATTGAAGCATTATCGGATAGTTTATTGAAATTGTCTACCGAAAAAATTGCGGTGAACATCATTCATAAATCGGTTGGTGCAATTAGTGAGAACGACGTTATGTTAGCGTCGGCTTCAAACGCTATCATTGTTGGTTTCCAAGTGAGACCTACACAAAATGCAAGAAAATTAGCGGAGACCGAAGAAATTGATATTCGTTTATATTCTATCATTTACCAAGCTATTGACGAGATAAAAGCGGCGATGGAAGGAATGTTAGCTCCTGAGTTTGAAGAAAAAGTAGTTTGTAATATTGAGATACGTGAAGTATTTAATATCACTAAAGTTGGAACGGTAGCAGGTTGTTATGTGTTGGATGGAAAAGTGATGCGAAACACAAAAGTTCGTGTGATCCGCGATGGCATTGTGGTTCACCAAGGAGCTTTAGGTTCGTTGAAACGCTTTAAAGATGATGTGAAAGAAGTAACATCCGGTTATGAGTGCGGATTGAATATTGAGAATTTTGACGATATCAAGGCGGGAGATATTATTGAGGGGTATGATATGGTGGAAATTAAGGCGAAATTATAATGTTTAATTATAAATGATGAGTTATGAATGATGAATGAGCGCAACTCATAAATCATAATTCAACATTCATAATTTTAACCGCCTCCGGCGGTTGAAAGGGGGATTAGCTCATTTGGCTAGAGCGCTTCGCTGGCAGTGAAGAGGTGATCGGTTCGAATCCGATATTCTCCACCACACCGGACAACACCAAATTATTGGAAAGTTGGCCGGTTTTGTTTTTTCCGGAACGCTTGTCTATCAAGAGACTCCGACGTAGTAACTCATTGATTCGGGTGGTTCGACTTTTTTCTCCGTCAAACTATAGCTTTTGTGGGAATTTCGAACCTAGTATGCGAACTATTTTAACTACCATGAACTGGCCCCGTTTAGGAATATTCAAAAAATCATCCTATTATTGGAATGAAAAAATCTAAACCCTTTAAACGAAAAGGCAAAGGGCTAGTTCCGATAAAACTAGATAATGAATTATAAAATAATATTAATTTTTGAATTGATATTTTGTTCTAAGTAGGTATATCATAATAACAAACACCTTCTTGAGCAATTGCATCAAAATTAAAAAAACTTCAAAAAAATGGCAAAACGATTAGACACCAAACTATTTTCAACAGGAGCCGAATTTTTGGTCATGTCCAGATTACTATTAGCGAATATTCAAACACATAAAACCTATGTTAACTTTGAAGGTTATGATCTTGTTTGTGTAAATCCAAAGAAAAATTTAAGTGCAAAGATCCAAGTTAAAAGCAAAAATTTCTTAAACGACTCAAGCTTTTACTTAAATTCCGATGATAAAAATAGATCTGATTTTTATGTGTTTGCCCAAACAAATTCGATAAAGAAGGTGAATAAAGAAAATAAACTCATATTTGAAGTAGAACCCAAGTTGTATGTCCTAGACCTTAAAACTGTCAATAAATATAAAAAAATAGATGGGAATGGAGATCCTTGGATCTCTGTTTCAAGAAAAAGCATACCTAATATAGATAATCATTTAAACAACTGGAGCTCAATCAAAACATTTTTGAAATTACCAATATTTGAAGTTCAATAATTGACATCTAGTACGCAAAACGCGAGGACTTTTTTTGTACATTTGGTCTACACTCAAATGTATTTTAAACACCAACTAAGTTTTTGTCTTTTATTTTCCTTAATAGGAATATCTAACGCTCAAGTAGATTCAACGGAACGTTTATTCAAGATCTCTTCCGTTTCTATTGGCGGTGGTGTTCTTACTAATCAAAATCCACCCATTTCGCAGGATGATTACAAAAAAATTGCGCCAAACAATAGTTTGGTGAACGCCGATCTGACCGGGTTCAAAAATAATCTTAATGGCCTTAACATTGGCGGCTATTTTACTATGAATGTGGGATTCAAGAAACTTCACAAAAAAGATTATGTGTATTCATTTAGGGTTGAACACCGAATAGGTATTCGCTTCTTATCCGAAACTATTCTTTCGAGTCCATATTCGTTGATGGATCTTAAGTATTACGATTCGCTCAAGATCGGTAGTACAATGCATCATAATGTAAGTATCGACACCACCAAAAATTACAGCTACGATATCACCAACAGTATTTTTATGTTCGACCTTGGCAGTATCTATCAAAGTGATCCACGCCGATTGTTTACAGCTTATGTTGGTTATAATATAGGCTTAGGCACAAGTTTAAGCAGCTATGCCACTGCATATTATCATTCTAATGTGGTAATAAGGACCTCAACTATTCATGATGAAAAAGATGTTGATTCAAAATTTGAAGAGACCTCGCTTAGAAATAGTTTTGTGATGAATGGATCTGTTTTGTGGGGTGCCAATATTCGTTTTTCAAAACGGAAAAAATTCTGGAATAAAACTTCTATGAATTTAGAAGGGCGATTCGGCGCTAATTCACAAAATGTTCCGAACTATAAAAATTTCACCCGGATAACTATCAGTGCTCATCTCTCGTTCAGATTCCTTTTGTGAGTTTTAAATAAAATTCGTATTTTTAATATTACAGTGAAACCCATTCTTTTATATTTCCTTCTGATTATTTCGATTCGGTTTAATGCACAACCAACAAATTCACCGTATCGGAAAGAAAAACCAGTACATTGTATTGACTATAAAGATAAGTATGCGAATGGTATTTTCTTATGTGAAGACGAAAAATATCCTTCAGGTGTAGATTCAAACTTTTTTAAGAATAACATTACCGGTTTAAATTTTTTACCCAACATTCTTGAGAGCGAAAAAAGATATGCGTTCTTTATAAGAAAAGTAAAGTACGTTAAGAAACAAAATAAATATGAACTTGCGGTCATGATATATCGCTTTCCCTTTGAAGAAGGAAAAGGCGGTAGATGGGGAGAATGGAGATATTATTTAATGAGCATCAAGAAGGCAGAGGATAAAAAAATGATAGTTGATACACTTGTGTTTGATCATTTATGAAATGTTTGACAAATCAACTTAACGGCTTGAATACAGACATAAACACCATTTTTTTTATTTTCATGAAAGTTTTTGTATCTTTAATAGTACAATGAGAAGATCAACAAAACTATTCAGTATCTTTTTGATACTATTTGCTCTGGTGGCAAACGATTGTAAATACCGTAAAGATTGCGGTGGCAGACGAAAAAAGAAGGTGAAAACAGGAATGGGTGGCTACATGTAGTGTTCGACGTAAACGCAACATTTCGAAATGACTGTAATTCTTAAGTATAATAAACGATCTTTGGTTGAAGACCTATGTTGAAAGTTATAGTAGAAGCTGTGTTGATCTGATCTTCATCCTCATCTTCCACAAATAAAGTGATGTTCACTTTTCCTTCGTTATTACTGCAAAGCGTTTTCAGCAGCATGTTCATGATCTTTAAGGTAGAGGTATTATAAAAACCTACGGTGATCTCCACATTAAATGGTGCTGTTGCTTTAAATGCTTGTCCCCACTGCAATACCTTTTCGTAAAAAGAAGGGGGGTTTGCCATAAACGAATTTCCTTTTATGACCATTTTATTTTCTTCGGGTTTCACCAATACATAGGGTGATTTTTCTCCTTCTGCTATCTCAATCATGATATATAATATTCAAAGATAAATCAAAATTTAATTCCAATAACACAAATATCGTCCATTTGTTCATAATCTCCCATCCACGTTTCAAATTCTTTGGCGGTCATTTCATGCTGATCTTTTATAGGATTTGTGTAGATCTCGCCAAAAAATGCCTTCATTCGCTTGGTCGAATAACGCTTATTCTTTTCGCCCCCAAACTGATCGCCAAAA
>JAHEYC010000061.1 GCA_023251775.1 Sphingobacteriaceae bacterium
CCCATGCTTTTTCGATGATCGCACATGGAGGAATTCCTGTGATAGTAAATGTTGCAGGTTGCACCGAACCATTTAATGGATTACGGCGACCTAATCTTTTACTTGCTTGTACATAACCTAAACCACAAGCGGTATTAGAATATGATTTTACAATGGTACCATTACCATTATTTACCTGATTGTTTCCACCACCTTTTGGGTTGTTGTTGTTATTTACAATACAGGTTGAGCAAACCGTTCCCGGTACCCAATTTGAAACTTGCGAATTAGCCATAAAGAACATGGTCATTAAAGCTAGTATTGCTATTGTTTTTTTCATCTTATATATTAAGTCGTTAGTATGTGCGTTTTAAGTACTCTAATTTACGGAAAATGAGTTAATTTAAGTAAAAAACAACTAACCGAAAACGCTCTTTTGAACACTTGTAAGTAAACCTCACTCATTAAACCAATAAAAACCTCTTTTTTAGCGCAAAATTTAGGTTTTTAGTCCAATTTTAACAAATAACCCCTTGGTTATAAGGCTAGCTGCAAAATCACTAAGATCTGAGTTCGATTGAAAATTTAATGAAAAAGCAGCTCTTTTTTATGTTGATTTTCCAAAAAAGGCGAATGTTTTAAATGACCAGTTTTTATTTTTTTTGTCGCTGATGTATGAACTTTTTGATCACTTATTTCAACTATCAATTTCAATAAAATAAAAAAAGCCACATTGCTGTGGCCTTTTTTAAAAAATTAAACTTAGAAGATTATTTCAGTAAAGTAACGTGTCCTTTGAATTCTTTTTTACCAACACCATTGTTACCTACAACTTTTATTCTGTAGATGTAAACTCCTTCTGGAGCTTTAACACCCTTCACATTACCATCCCAACCTTTGTTGATGTCTTTAGTTGCATACAATAATGTACCCCAACGATCGAACACTTCCATATAGAATCCTTCAGATTTTAATCCAATACCTTTGATACCGAATACATCGTTAATGTTGTCATCGTTCGGTGTAAATGTATTTGGAATGAACACGTTCACATCTTCTTCGATCTCGATAATTCTAAAGATGGAATCAATACAACCAAATTCATTCTTCACGACCATCATCACAGGGAATTTACCATTGTTATCGTAAATTTTCACAGGACTCTTGCTGGTTGAAGTATCGATACCGCCAACATTAGTGCTATTGGTGAATTGCCATTCGTAAGTAAATGTTTTACCATATTTAGTGCTTGGTACAAACGTTACTTGATTGTTTGATGTATTAGGTGTCTCTGGTGTCCAGCTGAAATCTCCACCCGGCTTAGGATACACAGTGATAGGAGTATTTGTGTAATCATAAACTCCTACACAACCATTAGTTCCTGTAGTAGTTACACTCATATAATGTGTACCTGCATTTAAACATACATTAACGCTATCACCTTCGATGATATTACCATTTCCAAAATTATAAACAACACTTGATGCTTTACCTTGAGTATGACTATTTACGATCATACATAAAGGCTCACACACATTGTTCTTAGAAATAAGGACATTTGGTTGTGGAGGTTGATTTACTGTTAATGTAAAGCTTGTTTGGATAACGTAATTAGGACAAGCGATATCATAAGCAGAAATATTATAAACTGTTGTGCCTAATGGCTGACCAGCTTGTAAGCTTCCGGTTGGACCTGTGATATAAATAGCAGGATTCCAAGTGTAAGCATAGTTCTCGCTTCCTTGAGCAGCACCAACTACAAAGTTCACATTCTCTCCACGACAAACAGTTCTGTTGCTTGGAGTTAATGTAAATACTATTGGAGTTAATATATCTACTCTTACTGAGTCGTAAGTTTTACAACCGTTCAAGTTAACTTCTAATACATAGATACCACTATTTTGTGGGCCTAATGCCGGAACAAATAAGGCTTGTGTGTTTGAAGTGTAACTTGTACTTCCCCACCAAGTGTATTGTGTAGCGCCTGCAGGTCCGTTCAAGAATAGGTCAGAATTTGAACACAAACGTTGATCAGCACCTAAATTAAATGGTATGATAGGTTTAACCAATAGATTTGTTACGTTGCTATTGTAGCAAGTTAAATTTCCATTACTAAAGCTTGCTGTTACGGTATACATTCCGCTCATGCTTGGTGTTAGATTTGCAAAGATCGGATTTGGTGAATTCATGGTAAAGCTGTTTGGGCCATTCCACAAGTAACTGATCGCATTAGGTGCATTAGCATTAAGGCTTGCTCCTTCGCGCTCACATACGGTAATATTTGGAATAACTGCTACACTTGGTACAGGAATAACATTTAACGGAATGTAACTCGATGTTGAACAACTTACAGTTCCAATAGTGAATATTGCATTCACCGAATAATTTCCTGCCGATACAGGTTGGATATTAGTGATGCTGTTTATTTGATTAGTTGAATTAAATCCGTTAGGACCGAACCATTGATACCCTGCAGCACCTACTGCACTTGCAGAGAAGGTACCTGTGGTGAATTGACAAACGTTAGCAGAGCTAAATGCCATTACAGGATTACGAGGCACAACAGATACGTTAGTAACCGCATTTGAAGTACAAACCAAAGTTGTGCTTGGACTCGTATAGTAAGCAGTTACAGAATAGTTTCCTGAATTTGGAGGTGTAACATTACTGATAAGAGGATTCTGTACAGTTGAAGTAAATTGTGGTGTAGTAGAACTTGACCAGCTATATGAAGTTGCTCCAACCGCAGCTGCAGTTAAAGGCAAATTAGAATTTTGACATAAGGTAAAGAAAGGCGTAACTACTAATGGTGCCACAGGAACAACAGCTGCACTCATTTGAGCAGTAGCCGAACATGTAAGCGTTTGTTGATACGTTGGTGCTAGATAAGAATTGGTTACTGTTAAACTATAGAAACCAGTTGCAGCAGGCATAACGTTTGTAATATTATTACTTGGTGTGGTCGAAGTAAACGCGTTTGGACCTGTCCAAGCATAAGTTACTTGAGCACTTGTGTTGGCAGCAGAATTGATCTGTAAAGTACTACCCTGACAAACCGGACCGTTATTTGATAAAGCAGTAATAGTTGGTGTAGGATAAATATTAACCATAACTGTTGCAGTAGCAGGACAAGAACCAGGAGAAACTGTAACTGAATACACACCACTATTTGAAGGTTGAGCAACAGCGATATTTGTGCTACCACCTGCAGTTGTTGTAGGAATAATAACAGAATATCCACCCGGACCGCTCCATGTATAACTTAAAGCTGTTGTAGCATTGGCAGATGAAGCAATACCTAAATTTAATTGAGAACCATTACAAAGAGCACTGTTGCTTGAAGCAGTTGCAGTAATGATACCTGTAGGAGTTGTACCAACATAAACATTATAATCTTCTGCCTCACCGTAACCAGTGTGCATGATACAAGGATCAATAGTACTACCCATAGTTGCCCAAGAGCAACGAACACGCATTCTATAAGTTCCCGCAGGTTGTGCAGCAGGTACTGTAAAGTTAATTGCTGGATGGAAAGCAGGACCCGACATGATAGCAGGAGATGAACATACGCGCTCAGCAGGAACTTGAAACACACCGTCACCATTCCAATCAATAAATACTGCATCACCTTGTGACCAGATATTACCATTTTGGATGTTAACTGTGATCACTTGACCAGGATTAACAACTAAATATTGCGTACAACCATTGAAGAAATAATTTCTCTGACCAATGTTCGGGAAGTTTTGTGTATTACAACCCGAGTTGTTGTTGGTAAGATTAACTACCGCACCGGTGGTGTTAACGCTATTGATAAAGTCGTTGATCCAGTTACCCGGAGTGTTCGACGGACCACCTTGATTACATGGTATCGCCCATGCTCCATAAGTTGGAAAACAGAATGGAGCCGGACCTACAAGAGGCTGAGCGTCCATATTTGTTTGTACAAATAACGCTACCAGTAAGCAGGCTATTGAAATATTTCTTTTGATACGTTTCATGAGTATTCGTTTAAGAATTCTTATTTATATTGATAAAATAATTTACTAGTTGGTAACAAAACGATAGCATCTTTAATACCACCTAATGTGATGATGGTCTCTTCATTTTGCTTTCTTTGATTTTCAAATCTTACAACATCAATGATGGCGATGTCTAATGGCGCACCTTCACTAAAGTGATCCGGCTTTACATAAAAAGATTCTGACATATACCACATCTCTTTTACATATTGGAATTTATTCTCTTCTTTCCATTTAGCGAATTGCTCAGGACCACCATGTCTTGTTTCTACATATGGTAAAAATTTCTTTTCCTTAATTGGATCTAATTTTACTTTGCTCCAATCTTGAGTCTGAGAAAATGAACTGAAAGTCAGTGTCATCAAAAAAGCTAGAAGGAATAATCTCATATTTGTTTTCATTGTGAGTGATTTTATGTTACAAAGATACAGTAAGAGAGGGTCTTAGCTTAATTTTTCAATCATTTATAAGGTGGTTTCACTCAAAAGTTTTGAAGATCCTAAACTTTAGCCGACCGAGTAAAAGGTATATTTTGGCTATTTAATTAACAGATAATAGTTACTTAAAACGTTTTAGGAGTCGACCTGAGTTCACCAGATTAATATTAACAGTATGATAATCAATAATTTAAATTAAATTTAGCCGTTTGCCTTATTTCTGAAGTTTTGCGAGGAAGGCCTTCACCTCGTCCAAAGTATTGTACTTTGAAAAGCTGAAACGATACGAATTTTTGACCTCCTCATCACTTAAACCCATAGCCTTTAAAACATGAGATGGGGTTGACTCAAATGAGGTACAGGCCGAACCACTTGAGAACGCAAAATGATTCAAAAGTTCCTTCAAATTTAATTGCTGAGGGAATTTGATATTAGACGTATTATATAACCTATTGCGAGTAGTTCCATTTATTGTCAATCCTTCTATATCTAGTAACTGATGCTCAAAATGGTTCTTGATCTTAGAGATATGTTCGTTTATTTCCCAATAATCACGTTGCGCAATTTCACATGCTTTTGCCATTCCAACAATTCCTGCCACATTTAACGTGCCCGATCGTAAATTAATTTGATGCGAACCTTCATTTATTTGCGACTTAATACTCACCCTCGGATCTTTTCTTCTTATATATAAAGCCCCTACTCCTTTTGGTCCGTGAAATTTATGCGCACTAAACGCCATGCAATGTATGTGTTGCTCTACAACATCACATCTCATTTTTCCAACGTACTGCGTGGCATCGGTAAAAAATATGATCTTTCTTTCTCTGCATATCTGTCCTATCTTTTCAATATCCTGCACAACGCCTGTTTCGTTGTTGGCAGCCATCACAGATATTAAAATTGTTTTATCGGTAATAGCATTTTGTAATTCCTCTATATCGATCACTCCTTCTTTATCTACATTTAAATACGTAACCTTTGCACCTTGTTTTTCCAAAAGCGCGCAAACATCCAACATGGCTTTGTGTTCTGTTCTTACAGTAATTATATGATCGCCTTTTGTTTTGTAGGCTTCATAAATTCCTGTAATAGCTATATTGATCGATTCTGTTGCGCCCGATGTAAATATCAATTCTCCCGATTCGCAATTTATTAACGATGCTATTTGCCCTTTTGCCATATCCACTGCTGCATTGGCTTGCCAGCCGAACGCGTGAAGTTTACTGTAAGCATTTCCATAATTCTCGGTAAAAAAAGGTAACATCGCTTCCACAACTTCGTCATCAACACGCGTTGTTGCATTATTATCAAAATAAATAGTGTTCAGCTTCATGTTATTACTTTACCTTCGCCTTTCAGGTGTTCAAAGGTATAAATAAACATTATTTACTTCTCCATTTCATTGTTTTTATTTGGGGCTTTTCGCCGGTACTCGGACGTTTTATTACGTGCGATACGTATCCTTTGGTTTGGTATCGCATTTTGATCACCATCATTGCCATGTTCTTATATCTAAAAATGGCACGCATTAATTATACAATTGATAAACATACGTTATTACAACTGGCGGGCATTGGTATTATTATTGCTGCGCATTGGTTGTGTTTTTACGGAGCTATTAAAGTATCAAACATTTCCGTTACTATGGTGGCATTTAGCACGGGCACACTTTTTAGTTCAATTATCGAACCCATTTTTTACAAACGAAGAATTCGTGCCTATGAGGTCATCATTGGTTTGATCATCATTGCCGGAATAAGTTTTATTTTTCATATCGAAACAAAATATCGATTAGGAATTATTCTTGGGGTTTTAGCTGCGCTCGGCTCTTCGGTATTTAGCGTGATGAACGGATTAATGATCAAACGTACAGAAGCAGCAGTGATCTCTTTTTACGAATTAACTGCAGCTTTCATCGCACTTTCAATTTATTTGTTGGCAATGGGAAAATATGATGCTCACTTTTTTGCATTGGATAATCAAGCTATTCTTGGATTAACTATTCTCTCTTTAATATGCACCGTTTTTCCTTTTATTTCGTCGGTTAATTTGAGTAAATATATTAGTCCCTATACACAAGTGCTTACTGTCAACCTCGAAACTGTATACGGCATCATCTGGGCCATTTTATTTTTTGATGAGAACACCGAATTGAACCCAAGTTTTTATATTGGTGTGGTTATTATTTTGATCGCGGTATTTTTAAATCCTATCATCAAAGCGCGTTTACATCAAACTAAGGCGGGATGATCTTTTCTTTTTTTATTTGGGCGTGCCGGCGAGGCTCACCGGAAACAATTTAGAAGTTCGCTCGCCGTCGCGCTTTTCGCTGCAAGCCTGCTTGTCCTTTGCAATGTTTGTAGGGCTCCGGTAGCTCCTAAAGTCGCTTCCTCGCCCAACAAACATTTTGCAAAGGCCTAAGCAGGGCTTTTCGCTTCAATCGCTCACGCGGGCGGTAAAGAGAGACTGCCGCCTTTTTTGCGATCCGAATAATACCTCGTGCTTACACTCCAACTTTCCAAACTGCCGCGTGAGGGATTGAGCCATTGTTTGAGCTCCTTTTTTATTTCTTGCGCTTCCAAATTGTTTCCGGCGCAAGAATAAAAAGAGCGAGTGGCGAAAGCCCGACGGCAACCGAACTTCCAGTAAGTATGGGGTGAGCGTTGCCGGCACGCCCAAATTATCAAACTATTATTGCTAATTTATTTGCTTTAAAATCAAAAAAACATTTTAATTTTATGCCAATGAAAAAGAATACTTGCCTTGAGTGTGGCGAAGAAATAAAAGGCAGAGCCGATAAAAAATTCTGCGACGATAATTGTCGCAATAATCACAATAATAAAATTAATAGCGAAGGCAATAATCTTGTAAGGAATGTGAATAATATCTTGCGCAAGAATCGCCGTACATTAAAAGCCATCTTAAAAAGAGAAGAACATATTAATGTGAGTCGGCAAAAATTAGTTGACCAGCAATTCAATTTTAAGTATTATACCAATGTGGTGAATACAAAAAATAACACTACATACTTTTATTGCTACGAATTTGGCTACCGATTATTAGAGAATAATTATATCATGGTGGTGAAACAAAGTGAGAAGCCTAAGGAGAAAAAGGCGGAATGATTTCAGATTGCAGATTTCAAATTGCAAATTTCAAATTGCAGATCGGCAAACGGCAAATCTGGAATCTGCAATTTGTAATTTGTAATCTGTAATTTTACTTAAGTTTTCTCCCTATCTCCCTCTCCGCATCTTTCTTCTTAATATCCTGGCGTTTATCAAATTCCTTTTTTCCTTTTGCTAAGGCAATATCCAATTTCGCAAAACCTCTATCGCTTAAAAATAATCTAACAGGAATAATTGTGAGCCCTTGATCCTTTAATTTAGTTTGTAATTTTCGTAATTCGGTCTTACTTAAAAGTAATTTTCGTTCGCGCAAAGGCTCATGATTCTTAAACGATGCTTCCGAATATTCGGTGATGTGCATATTCTTAATATACAATTCTCCACCCTTGAAATAGCAATAACTATCGCTTAAACCCGCTTTTCCTTCTCTTATCGATTTTATCTCGGTGCCTTGGAGTACTATTCCGGCCGTAAATTGTTCGATGAATTGATAATCAAATCGGGCCCTTCGGTTCTCTATATTGATCTTATTGCTTAATTTAGGCACAGGGCAAAATTACTAATTATGTTAGACAGTACAATTAATTTAGTAAAAGCAGATATTGCAGACGCAGCGTTGATAGAGAACCTCGCTAGCACTATTTGGCACGAATACTACCCAAGTATCATCACCGTTGAGCAAATTGATTACATGCTCAAAAAAATGTACAGCACCGAGAGTTTAATTGAACAAATGACCGTAAAAAAGGACACGTTCTATCTTGTTTTGGTAAATCACACACCTCAAGGATTTATTTCGATCACCAATACCGACGAAAAAAATTATTTCCTCAATAAATTCTACATGATCCAAAATAGTGCGGCAAAAGGAAAAGGCACGCGCGCGTTCAAACAATTACTTTCTATTTTACAACCAGATAAAATTACATTGACAGTTAATCGCCAAAATTATAAATCCATTAATTTTTATTTCAAGAATGGATTTGTGATCGAGCGCGTGGCCGACTTTGATATCGGGAATAATTTTGTGATGAATGATTTTGTGATGATCTGGAAGAGGCCTTCTTAAATGATCCCAACTTCACTTTGCTTTACCCAACCTTCATTTCCATTATCAAGTTTAATTAAAACCCAATCGCTGTTGGCTTCTACAATGCGCACTTTGGTGCCTTCGTGCAAGGCAAATTTCATAGTGGCTGCAGCATTTGGTTCGTTGGTGATCTTTACTTCCTTTAAAAGGACGATGGCAAATTTATTTTCTTTTTTAGCATTCAAAGCCGCGTTTCCAAATAAATAAACAACTACAAGGGCAATGGCAGCAACAATGGAAAAGATGAACGAGATCCGTTTTACAATAATAATTCCCGAATGCATGAACGTGAAAAATAAGATACACGTTGCTATCGCCAAACAAATACTGAACCATGCCCACGAATCGGTAGAAACTACATTCACCACATTTGATCGAACGGCGTTGATAAAGAAATTCTCTTTGGCATCTATCTTATCGGTGGTTTTTGCTGCTGCAATTCCCAAGTTGATCTGAACATCCTGGTCGTTTGGATCTAATTTTCTCGCCAATTCATAATAATAAATAGCATAACCCAATTCTTTATTGCGGTAATATGAATTCCCCAAATTAAAATACAATTCGTACGACTTATTTCCATCGTTGATCAACTTTTGGTAACACGAAATGGCTTCCTTGTAATTCTTATTATCATAAGCTTTCTCGGCCTTTTGTATTAGATCGTTCGAAAAGGAAGCATTTACAATTCCTAACACAAAAATAAATATGACAATTACTTTCTTCACGCCTTTTTAATATTCAAGTCTTCTTCTATTCCGGTTATTAAATTAATGGTATCATCGTATACTTCTCTCAAATTTCCACTCACCGCGCCCGGAGCATATTTTGCATACTCGCTGGTTTCAATCGTCTTCATGAGTTTTTCAATTTTCTCTGCGTTCACTTTTCGAGTGGTCAATACATTTTTAATATTCTCTTTCGACACATCGGCCAACGGCACATTTAATTTGTGACTCAAATAATTATTAATGGCCATCAAGATCTCAGTATAAAAATCATCTTTGCTATTCGCCTGCATTAATTTCTCGGCTTTTACCAATTGTTTTTTCGCCACTTTTACTGCCTTACGTTCTTTTACAGCAACCATATCACTATTATTCTTGATATAATTGCTTCTAAACATCAAACCTAATATCAATGCAAGAAAAGGCGTAGTTATTAATAATATATGCGTGCTCGAATTAAAGAATTCTGTACTTGTGCGCGTCATGCTAAAATCACCTTTTTTAATATAACGAATATCGTTCTCGGTTTCTTTTACATTGTTTTGCGGACTGTACACTTGCGCGCCGGTGCTATTTGGGTCGGGAGGTAATACTTTAATTTGAATGTTTGGCGAAGGAACTGTGACATATTTTTTTGAATCGAGATCAAAATACGAGAAATCCAAGTTCTTTAATTCATAATCCCCCTCTTGCCTTGGGATAATTAAAAAATCATAGGTCCTTGAATTTGCTCCTTCGTTCATTTTTGGTTCGTAGGTCTCAAACGATTCGGGCAGATCCAATTTTGGCGCATCAATTAATTTTACATTTCCTTTTCCTGTAATTGTAACCTTTAAATTAAAGGCATCATTGGCTTTTAAACTTTGTCGGCTCGTCTCCACTTTATATCCAAAACTTCCAACAGCGCCGTTAAAATTGGCCGGTCTTCCTTCTGCAGGAAGATCCATCACATCCAAAGTAACCATTCTACTTGTTGCTTTTACAGCCATATCTTCAAAACCACTTGCGCCAAAAAATTGCTCAAAAATATTTCGCGGTTTTGCATTGGTTTGTTTTCTTATCACTACTTCACCTTCAATTGGAAGTAAACTTATTTTGCCACTTTTATTTGGAGAAGCAATATTCCGGAAGATCTCGAATGTATAATAATTCACGCCATCCAAATTCTCAACCGCCGTTTGATTTCCGCTTGTAGAAGGTAAGCTTTGCGACCAAAAACTTTCGTAAGTTGGGGGATTGAATTTTTGAAATTGGATGATCTGATGACGTGAATATACTTTTTGAGAAATAATTATTTGTTCGCCCAAGTAACATTTGCTTTTACTCAAACTCGTTTTTATGAATACCTCCGATCCATCGGGTTTACCATTGGCTGCTGCAGTTTGATTTGCCTGCGGTGTTCCTTTTGTTGCTTCAATGGTAACAGGGGCTGAAGTTAATTTATTTCCGCCCATACTCATTGTTGCCGGACCTATTGTTAGCTTCCCTTCTTTTTTTGCGATCAATAAATACGCTAAGGTTAACGATTCGGAAACTTGGCCATTCACATTTTGTCGCATCGAACTTTGGCTTGGTCCACTCGCGATCTCAAAATCCTTAAAATTTGGTGCTGTAAATTCAGCCTGACTTAAACTACCCGCCGTCATAATAAAAGCGCATTCGAACATTTGGCCTACTTGCACTGTTTTTGCATTTACTTGTGCGTAGAACTTTTGTGCGTTTCCCTCAAAACAAAATATAGCACTTAACACAAGTGCTACAATAATTTTTATTTTGTTCAACAAATTCATTAATTCAATTTACATCTTATTTTTTTGAGCGTACAGAACAGTTTCGTTAAATTTTATTAATCCCGATAGCTACCTGGACTACCAATCCTTATCAGGATCAGACTTTGAGGCATCTTCCTGCTTTTGCTTTCGTTTATCCTGGGTTTTCTTCTCAGCATTCATTAAAGCCTTCAACAAACGCTCTGCATCTTCTTTACTTATTTTTTGTTGCTGTTGCTGTTGTTGCTTTTGTTGCTGCTGACTTTGTCCGCCCCCTTTATTTTGTTTTGGAGGACGATTCTTTAAAGCATAGGCCAAATTATAACGCGTTTCTTCATCTTTTGGATTGAACTTCAATGATTTTTTGTAAGCGGTAATAGCTTGATCCCAATCTTTCTTTTGCAAATAGCAATTACCAATATTATGCCATGCTCGGTGTAAAGTATCTTTATCAGAAACAGTATTTGCAATGATCGCAAAATTTTGTGCAGCTTCTTCGTAAACCAAATTGGCAAGCGAATCAGGGCTAACCTTTTGTTTCCCTTGCAAAATTCCCATTTTGGTATTTTTAATTTCGCCGGCGTTGCGATACATAGCATTACCTAAATTAAAACTGGCCTTGTAATTTTTTGGATTTAATTTTAATGCTTCGCGGAAAGAACTGGTAGACTGTACAAAATTGGAATCGTAATATTGATTATTTCCTTCGTAGATCAGTTTGGCATCCTCTTGAGCGTAAATATTGCTTGCAAAAAATACCAATGCCACCAAGATCACTTTCACGGTGTTCAAAACCACAGAGCTATTTTTTATTTTATTTTGCTTGAACATTTTCAAACAGATTTAATTTTTTGAACCATTCGCTTACGCGTTCACTAATAAAGAATTCGATCACAAACAAACATAAAGCTAATGCCAAGAACCATTGGAACTGATCTTCATAATCGGTGAACATTTTTGTGTCAATTTTTGATTTTTCTAACTCATCAACTTTACTTAAAATGGCTTTTATTCCAAGATCGCTTTGGCTGGCTTGCACATAAACACCACTTCCTTTAGCCGCAATTGTTTTTAAGATCTCAGAATTTAATTTGGTGATGACGGTTTGTCCGGCTTTATCTTTTCTGTATCCTTTTATAACACCATTTTCAATGATCGGAATAGGCACTCCACTTTCTGAACCAATACCAATAGTATTTATCATTATTCCGCTCTTCCCTGCTTCTTCTGCCGCTAATATGGCATCTACTTCATGATTCTCGCCATCGGTAATTAAAATGATGGCTTTATTTTTCCCCTCATCTTTCCCAAACGATTCTACAGCTTTTGTGATAGCCGCATACACATTTGTTCCCTGCACCGGAACCATTTTTGTATTGATGGATGATAAAAATAATTTGGCCGCGCCATAATCGCTGGTAATTGGTAATTGCACATAGGCTTCTCCTGCAAAAATTATCAAACCCAAGCGATCGCCTTCCAAACCATCGATCATTTTTTCTAAAGCATATTTTGCTCTTTCTAAACGGTTTGGTGTAAGATCTTGCGCCAACATACTATTACTAACATCCAAACAAACTATCAGATCGGCACCTTCGCGTTTTACTTCGGCCAATTTACTTCCGGTTTGTAAATTGCATAATGCTAATACCAAACTGCTAAATGCCAAGCAATACAATACAATTTTTACGATGCGTTTGCGTGTGCTTGAATAAGGGATCAAGGCATCCACCAAATTCTTATCGCCCAACTTTTTTATTTTACGGCTGCGGTATGCAAAATAAAATAAAGCCAAGAGCACAAAAATGCCAATGGCAATGAAGCCGTAAAAATAATCGGTATGTTCGAACTTATACATTATGGAACGCTTCTAAAAATAGTATATCGTAAAATAAATTCAAGTAACAATAATATCGCAGCTGTTAAAGCAAATGGTAAAAAATGTTCTGCTTTATTGGTAAAACTTTTTTCGCTCGTAATGGTCTTTTCCATTTTATCAATTTCTTTTGAAATGGTAACTAAACTTTCTTTATTTGTTGCACGAAAATATTTTGCGCCGGTCATATTGGAAATATCCGACATTACTTTCTCATCGATCTCCACATCTACATAATCATATTCATATTCGCCCGGCGCATAAATGGCCACAGGTTGCAATGCTTTTCCTTTTGATCCAACACCAATACAATACACGCGCACACCAAATGTTTTTGCTAATTCACCTGCAGTTAAAGGCGCTACTTCACCCATGTTACTCACACCATCACTAATTAAAATAACGACTTTACTTTTTGCCTTACTTTCTTTGATGCGAGCTACTGCATTTGCCAATCCCATTCCTATTGCTGTTCCTTGATCGAGCATGCCGGCTTTTACTTGCTCGAACATGTTCTTTAAAATTTTATGATCGCTGGTAATAGGACATTGGGTAAAAGCTTCTCCACCAAATAATACTAAACCAATTCTATCGTTCGGACGCGCTTCAATAAAATCCATCATTACATCCTTGGCCACTTCCATTCGATTAGGCTTAAAATCTTTTGCTAACATGGATAATGAAACGTCCATGCTCAATACAATATCTATCCCTTCTGTTTTTGAATTCTTCCAACTGCTACGCGATTGGGGACGAGCAATGGCAGCGATGATAAATGTGAACGCAAATAGTCGCAATACAAAAAGTGTGTGACGGAATTTTGAACGCAACGGAGGTTTTATTCCTTTCAATAAACTGAAGGTTGAAAAATTAAATTCCCCTTCCATGCTTCTCAAACGCCAAATATACCAAGTGATCATTACCGGAATCATGAGTAATAACCAAAACCAATGCTTTTCAGCAAACTGTATGTCGCCTAAGAATTCTGTCATGGTTTTGGATCGTTCGTTACTTTAATTTCAGGAGTTTTCTCTTCCACGATCTGCATTTCCTCTTCGCGTTTTGTACCATTCACAAAATCAAAAGCACTTTGCAATGTTAAAGCATGTTCTTGTTCCATTGGGATCATCTTCGCGAACTTCACAAAATCGGCCAGCTTCAACATCACTTGCAATTTTTCCTTGCTTACATTATCAATTACCTGACTTTTCATCATGCCCAACAATTCATCCGTTGTGCTTTCAAGCGCCATGATCCCAAAACGCTCTTCAATATATAAACGAACAGTGTCTGTTATATCCGAATAATATTCCTTGGTTTTATTTTCCTTCCAAATTTGCGTTTCCCGTATTCGCTCCAATGAAGCAAGCGCGGTAATGTGCGCAGGGATCTTTGGTTTTTCGGGTTCAATTATTTTATTCGCTAAACGTTTATTGCGATAATAGACAAAAATCCAAATAGCTATTATAAAAACTAAAGCAGCAATTCCCCAATAAAAATATTCTTTGTACCACAGCCAACTGAATGGTTCACCCAAGGGTTCTTTTATATCTTTTATCTTTTTAGCGCTCGAATCGGTTGGTACGGTATGAACTTCCAATAATAAAACTTCGGTATAAACAGGATTTGCCGTATCTCCATTTATGATGAATTTAAAAGGAGGAATTGCAAAATAACCACTATCATAAGCACTAATTAATAATTGTTGATGCTGTTGCAAAACACCCGGATCACTTTTACTCGGCATTGTAGTATCTATTGCCGTAGTAGAGATCACTTCAATTTTTTCGGTAATGGTATCACCGGTAATACTCGGCCATTCAATTTTTGAAACACCGCTGTTTGGGTTGTACAATAAATAAAGATCTAATTTTACCTGCTCTCCAATTCGGATCTTCGCAGTATCAAGCACAGCTCTTACAGAAACCTGTGAGGAAGAAAATTTTGTCGTTAAGACAAAAAGAAAAATAAATACTATTTTAAAATAGTTCCTCATTATCTTTTCTTAAATAAATTCATTAAAGGTTTTACATAACTCTCGTTAGTAAATACGGCGGTTGAATCAATTCCGCTGCGATTAAACAGATCTTTCAGGTCATGATCGAACTTTACGCGATTAGAATGATACTGTTGTCTAAATTGTTTACTTCCTGAATCTACCCAAACAACTTTTCCCGTTTCGTTGTCTCGCAATTTTATTAAACCAACATCGGGTAATT
Organism: Sphingobacteriaceae bacterium; assembly: GCA_023251775.1. Taxonomy (GTDB): domain Bacteria; phylum Bacteroidota; class Bacteroidia; order B-17B0; family Aurantibacillaceae; genus Aurantibacillus. Next base: position 15,249 of record JAHEYC010000061.1, read on the forward strand.
CTAATTCTGTTTTGTCCATAATGCGAACGGCAACAACATCATGTCTCCTGTTGCTTATCTTCAAGGCATCGGAATAATTAAATGGTGCATAAAAATCACTGATCAAAAACGCGATCGTTCTTTTTTTAATGGCATTCGTCAAAAATTTTAATGGCACTTCCAAATTTGTTGCTTTCTGCTGCGGCGTAAATTTGATCAACTCTCTAATGATCCTAAGCACATGCGTTTTTCCTTTTTTGGGAGGAATGAATTTTTCTATTTGATCACTAAAAAAAATAATTCCGATCTTATCATTATTGGTTGTGGCAGAAAAAGCAACTACTGCACATAATTCTGTTATCAGATCTTGTTTGATCTTTTCGTAAGTACCAAATAATCCACTCGCACTCACATCCACCAACAACATCACGCTCAACTCACGCTCTTCTTCAAATATTTTTACAAAGGGTGCATTAAAACGCGCTGTTACATTCCAATCGATCGAACGCACATCATCGCCCGGTGTATATTCGCGAACTTCCGAAAAAGCCATACCGCGTCCCTTAAAGGCACTGTGATATTCGCCCGAGAAGATCTGTTTACTTAATCCACGGGTCTTGATCTCGATCTTGCGGACCTTTTTTAAAAGTTCGGATGTTTCCATATCTATGGAACTTCAACTGTATTTAAAATTTCTGTGATGATATGTTCACTTGTGATATTCTCTGCTTCAGCTTCGTACGTTAAACCAATACGGTGACGCATCACATCTGCACTTATCGCGCGAACGTCTTCAGGAATTACATAGCCTCTGCGTTTAATGAACGCATATGCTTTTGCAGCCAACGCTAAATTGATAGAAGCACGCGGCGATCCACCATAAGAAATTAATCCTTCAAATTTTTGCAAACGATATTCTTTTGGGAAACGCGATGCAAAAACAATATCAACAATATAACGCTCAATTTTTTCATCCATGTAAACATCACGCACAACACTTCGTGCTTTGATGATGGATTCAGGATTTAAAATAGCATTTGGTTTTGGCATTCCTTCGGGAGAAATATTTGATTGGATGATCTTACGCTCTTCTTCTTTTGTTGGATAACCAATTACAACTTTCAACATAAAACGATCCATTTGCGCTTCAGGCAAAGGATAAGTTCCTTCTTGTTCAATTGGATTTTGCGTTGCAAGAACTAAAAATGGATTTGGAAGTTTAAATGTTTCCTCACCAATAGTAACTTGTTTCTCTTGCATGGCTTCCAACAAAGCCGATTGCACTTTTGCCGGAGCACGATTGATCTCATCGGCCAAAACAAAGTTCGCAAAAATTGGTCCTTTTTTTATGGTGAATGCTTCGTGCTTTTGATTATAGATCATTGTACCAATAACGTCGGCCGGTAAAAGATCGGGCGTAAATTGCACGCGACTGAATTTTGCATCGATACATTTAGCGAGTGTATTGATCGCTAAGGTTTTTGCTAAACCCGGAACACCTTCCAGTAAAATGTGTCCGTTACTCAACAAACCAATAAGCAAACGTTCAACCATGTACTTTTGTCCAACGATCACTTTATCCATTTCAACGCCGAGCATGTCAACGAATGCACTTTCGCGCTGAATTTTTTCGTTAATTTCATTAATATCTACCATAAATTTTTGATGTAAAAGATGAAGCGTAAATATAGCGAGGATGCGGGTTTGAGCGGGTTTACGCGCTGTTAAAATTTGTTAAGCAAATACGCACAAAACACAATGCAAAATACACTGCAAAAACCGCTGCGAATTAGGTAAATCAAGGCTTTTTAAATACCTTTGCATCATTAGGAGTTAACACAATTTATCATGATGGCTACACTTACAAAAAGCGAACAACTCATTGGGCTGGAAGAGAAATACGGTGCGCATAATTATCACCCTATTCCTGTAGTTATTGAAAAAGGCGAAGGCGTTTTTGTTTGGGATGCTGAAGGAAAACGTTATTACGATTTTTTAGCGGCATACAGCGCCGTAAACCAAGGACATTGTCACCCGCGTTTGATAAAAGTTTTAACGGAGCAAGCACAAAAACTCACACTTACTTCTCGCGCATTTCACAATACAAAATTGGGTGAATACGAAAAATTCATCACTTCATATTTTGGTTACGATAAAGTTTTGCCAATGAATGCCGGTGTGGAAGGTGTTGAAACTGCTATAAAATTAGCGCGTCGTTGGGCTTATGATATAAAAGGTGTAAAAGAAAATGAAGCGAAATTAATTTTTGCGGACGGAAATTTTCACGGAAGAACTATCGCCGCTATTTCTGCCAGTACTGATCCTTCGAGTTATACAGGATTTGGTCCATATATTCCCGGTTATATCACAATTCCTTTTAATGATCTTACTGCTTTAGAAAAAGCATTGCAAGATAAAAATGTTGCAGGTTTTATTGTGGAACCAATTCAAGGCGAAGCCGGCGTTGTTGTTCCTGATGATGGTTATTTGAAAGGCGTGAGAACTTTATGCGATAAATACAATGTATTATTTATTGCTGATGAAGTTCAAACAGGATTATGTCGCACCGGAAAAATGTTAGCATGCGATCATGAAAATGTAAAACCGGATATTTTAGTTTTAGCAAAAGCATTAAGCGGTGGTATTTTACCAATAAGCGCTGTACTTGCAAGCAACGAAATAATGCTCACCATTAAACCGGGCGAACATGGAAGTACGTATGGAGGAAATCCATTAGCTTGCGCAGTTGCGATGGAAGCATTAAAAATATTAAAGGACGAAAAATTGGCCGAGAACTCCGAAGAACTTGGAAAATTATTGCGCGCCGAATTAAACAAAATTAAAGCGCGTTATCCTGATGTGATCACAACGGTTCGTGGCAAAGGATTATTGAATGCTATTGTTATAAAAGAAAAAGCGGGCAAAACTGCTTGGGAAGTTTGTTTACAATTAGCAGATAACGGTTTACTTGCAAAACCAACGCATGGTGATATCATTCGTTTTGCTCCACCATTGGTTATTACTAAACCACAATTAATGGAATGCGTGGCGATCATCGAAAAGGTGATCTCCGAATTTTAATTCTTCTATATGCCTCCCGAAATTGCCTTAAAATATACCTTTGCACACACGGGTGATTTTGAAATGAAGGCCACCACATTTTTCGGATTGGAGGAAGTTCTTCAAAAAGAAATTCAAGCCTTAGGCGGAAAAGATATTGTTCCTTTTAAACGCGGAGTAAGTTTTGTTGGCGATCTTGGATTTTTATACAAAGCGAATCTGTGTTTGCGAACTGCACTCAAAGTAATTATTCCCATTCATCATTTTAAGGCGGTTGACAACGATACATTTTATGCGGGAATAAAAGAAATTCCTTGGGAAAAATTCATCACCTATAACGACAGCATTAAAATAGAATGCGTTGTTAACTCCGATAATTTTGAGCACAGCTTATTTATGTCGCAAAAAGCAAAAGATGCTTTGGTAGATCGTTTTCGTGAACGTTATGGTAAACGTCCGGATGTGGATCTTATTCATCCTGTACTTAGAATTTACATTCATATTTTCCGTGATGAAATTTCGGTGAACATCGATAGCAGCGGCGAATTACTTTATAAACGAGGATATAGAACTGATACCAACAAAGCACCCATCAACGAAATTTTAGCAGCAGGTTTGGTTTTGCTTAGCGGGTGGCAACCACACAAACAATTAATTGACGGCATGGCCGGAAGCGGAACAATTGCTATTGAAGCTGCTTTGATCGCCAATAATATTCCGCCCGGAATTTTTAGAAAAGAATTTGCATTCATGCGCTGGAAAAATTATGATCAGGCTTTATTCGACCTCATCACCGAAAGCGCCGTGAACAAAATAAAAGAAAATGAATTGGATATTGTGGCTAATGATATTTACGATCCGACCGTAAAAAAAATGCAGACCAATTTAAAGAACGCCAAGCTTACCGACATCATTAAAACAACTACAGAGTCTTTTTTCGACATAAAGACCGACAGAAAAAACGGTGTTGTTATTTTGAATCCACCCTATGGCGAACGTATAGAAAAACAAGAGATCGCAGCCTTTTACAAACAAATAGGCGATAAATTCAAAAAAGATTTTCCCGGTTTTACTTGTTGGGTAATTACCAGCAGTGCCGAAGGTTTTAAAAGTATAGGATTACGTCCGACCAGAAAAATAACTTTATTCAACGGTTCGCTCGAATGTAAATATTTGAAATTTGAAATGTACGAGGGAAGTAAGAAGGATCAGTACATAAAAAAAGAAACACTATAAACGCGCGATCAATTCTTTCATGATCAATGTCATTTTTGGTTCTTGTGTATTAGCCACCGCCTGAACTTCTTCGTGAGTTACTGTATGAACTTCCCCTTCAATTCCAAGATCGGTAATGATACTAATTCCAAAACAATCCATACCGCTGTGTTTGGCAACAATGGCTTCCGGCACAGTGCTCATTCCAACCGCGTCTGCGCCAATGCGCCATAAATAACGGTATTCGGCGGGTGTTTCAAAGCACGGACCGGTTAATCCCGCATAAACACCTTCGCTTACTTTTATATTATTTTCTTTAGCAATGGTTTTTGCCAAGGTAATTAATTCTTTTTTGTAGGTCTCGCTCATATCCACAAACCGCGGGCCTAATTGCGCGTCATTTTTTCCGATCAAAGGATTTGTTGGAAATAAATTAATATGATCGTTAATGATCATGATCTCGCCCACATCAAATTTAGGATTCATTCCTCCTGCGGCATTGCTCACACAAAGTGTTTTTATTCCTAAAGCTTTCATTACACGCACCGGAAAGGTGATCTGTTTCATATCATAACCCTCGTAAAAATGAAATCGTCCTTGCATAGCCATCACATTTTTTCCGCCGAGTTTGCCAAATATTAATTTGCCGCTATGACCTTCAACCGTGCTTACAGGAAAATTTGGAATTTCAGTATAAGGAAGAACATGTTCAACGGTGATCTCTTTTACCAAACCACCCAAACCTGTTCCTAAAATAATTCCAACGTGCGGTTTAAAATTATTGGTCTTCTCAAGAATACTTTTTGTGGTAAAATCTATTTGTTCTTGCATACTTTAAAATGATCTGGTTAAACTCTTCTTCTTTATCTTTGAACGAAACCTCAACAGGCAGTACAAACATATTCATATTTTTTGCAATAGGCCAAATGTTTGAGTTTTTTAATCGCATAAGATCCTTTTCGGTAGTGATGATGATCTTATAACTTTTATTTATCTGCTCATAATAGCGCTGTATATCCTCCAACTCTTTTGGAATATATTCGTGGTGATCGTCGAATGGAAAATGATATACCTCATTGGCAAATTCTTTTAAGTACGTGATCATGGGTGCAGCATTCGCTATCCCCGTTAATGCCATCACATGGTATTTAAATAATTCCTTTTCAACTTCTATGGTTTGTAAAGGATCGGTGATGGAATACAGATCGCCATATCTTAAATAACTAAAAAAAACATATTGATGCGCTCTTGGCTTCACATCCTTCAATACATTTCGTAATTCAATGGGCGTTGTTCGCTCGGGTGTTTTGCTGATGATGATGATATCTGCACGAACCAAACCACTTTTTTGTTCGCGTAAGGTTCCATAGGGTAAAAGACGATCAGAAAAAAAAGGATGCGCGTAATCGCTCACTACAATATTTAAACCGCATCTGATGTAGCGATGTTGGAACACGTCATCTAACAAAACAATATTCGGTTTATTCTCGAGCTCCGATAATTTTTTTACACCGTTCAAACGATTACCATCAACGGCAACATCAATGTTGTATTTTGTTTTGTAAATAAGGGGTTCGTCGCCAATATCATTAGCACTGCTTTTTTCATCCGCCAAAACGTATCCACTTGTTTTACGTTTGTAACCTCTGCTAAGCGTAGCTAATTTGAATTCGTTTTGAAGTAAAAGTTTGATGAGATACTCTACCATGGGCGTTTTGCCTGCGCCGCCCACTGCTAAATTTCCAACGCCTATGGTGTGAATGTCGGGACGTTTTTCTTTTAAGATGCCTGTATCGAACAGTCTGTTCCTTATAAAAACCACTAACCCATAAATGAGCGAGAGAGGATACAAGGCTATTTTGGTCACGCTATTCAGATCTGCCCACGCAAAAATTAAACAACATTAATAAGATCATTCACTTCCACCGCCACCGCCTGTTTGAAATCCTAATAGAGGTTTGGCGGGATCAAAAGTAACGTCAATAAATGCATCTCCTTTATTATAACTCAATACCAAAGGCGATTGCGCATCCCATGTCATGATATCTGTTTTGGTCATGTTGGTGATGGTTTTATAACATGAATTAATAGTTCTTGCTTTCCAAATGGCTTTACCAACCGGAGCATTCCACCTTACAAAAAATACTTTGGTCTCTTTTCCTCCACTGCATGCACCACCTGTTTTTGTATACGAATCCACATAGATCAACATATACGCCGTATCACCGATGGTTTTATTGAATAATAATTTTGAGGTTTCCGGATCACGAAGAATAGTATCACCCATGCAATAACAAAGACTTGTATCTTTTGCAACAATGTTGATACACAATTGCATTTTATCGCCTTTCTTTGGTTTTTTAGGATTAGGACGCTTTGTATAAACTCTAAATGAGTTCATGTCTTTTTTCAATTTAATGCGAAATGCAGTTCTTAATGAATCGTTCTTCTTTTTAATATCCTTGTGCACGATCATTTTTCCTGTCATTCCATCAATTTCCGAATCCAATGGTAAGGTCAATTCAAACTCTTCCATGGGGGTTAGCTCCACATCTTCAGGAACAATAACACCGGCAGTATCATTTACCACAGGCTGTTTGTTTTTGTTCTTGTTTTTTGTTTGTGCGCTTGCCATCGAGACAATCATCACAAGTACCATAACATGTTTAAACATAGCTATTGATTTAATTATTACAAAGTTACCTATTATTACTTAAACTTAAAAACTTTTTATTGGGCACTCCAACCCCCGTCAATTGGTAGCGCAACCCCTGTTAATGTAGAGGCTCCATCGCTTGCCATAAAAACCGCCGCTTGCCCCAATATCTCTACTGTTACGAACTCCTTTACCGCCTGTTTGTAGAGCATTATTTTGCTTATTACTTCACTTTCGGGAATACCATGCGTTTTGGCTTGATCGGCAATTTGCTTTTCTACCAAAGGTGTTCTTACATAACCCGGACAAATAGCATTTGCCGTAATATTATAGGGCGCTCCTTCTAATGCCATGGTTTTTGTGAACCCAACAATACCATGTTTGCTTGCAACATAAGCGCTTTTAAATTCACTGGCAACAAGTCCGTGCGCAGAAGCAATATTTATAATACGTCCAAATTTACGCTCCTTCATTCCTTTCCAAACCGCTTTTGTTAAGTGAAAGGCCGAGGTTAAATTGATCGCAATAATAGCGTTCCATTTCTCTTCCGGAAAATCTTCAATGGCCGATACATGCTGTATCCCAGCATTGTTCACCAATACATCTATCTTTCCAAATTTTGCAATGCCGTCGTCAACCATTTTTCTTAATTCTTCGGGTTTAAGCATATTAGCACTACTAAACATCGTGCCAATTCCATATTCCTTGCCCATCGCATTTGCAATTTCGGGGCCATTTGCCTCCAGTCCGTTAAAAATTATGTTAAATTGTTTCGTCTTCGCAAATTCTTTGGCAATTCCTAAACCTATGCCACTGCTGCTTCCTGTGATCAATACCGTCTTCATACGTAATAATAGTTAATGTGTAATTCTATGGTATTTAAAATTAGTAATTTTATATGCACTTTTTTAATTAGGATCAAAAAATCAATAAACATTATGGCTAACACACTATTACATAAGGCAAACACAAGAGGTAATGCCGATCATGGATGGCTTAACGCACATCATACATTTAGTTTCGCTTCGTATTACGATCCAAAGCGAATGCATTTTGGCGCGCTTAGAGTTTTAAATGATGATATCATTGATGGAGAAAAAGGTTTTGGAACTCATCCGCATGATAATA
>JAHEYC010000062.1 GCA_023251775.1 Sphingobacteriaceae bacterium
AAATATATGGGAATGGTTGTTCCATTTGCCGATAAGTAATACGCCGCGTTAAATACAGCCGTGTTCAGCGATGGATCTTTTTGTTATATCCCAAAAGGTGTTCGTTGTCCGAAGGAATTATCAACGTATTTTAGAATTAACTCCAGCGGTACCGGTCAGTTTGAACGCACACTCATTGTTGCCGAAGAAGGAAGTTATGTAAGTTATTTGGAAGGATGCACTGCACCACAACGCGACGAGAATCAATTACACGCGGCAGTTGTAGAAATTATTGCGCACAAAAATGCGGAAGTAAAATATTCTACCGTACAAAATTGGTACCCCGGAGATAAAGATGGTAAAGGCGGTATTTTTAATTTTGTGACCAAGCGCGGAATATGTTTAGAGGATAATTCAAAAATTAGTTGGACACAAGTAGAAACTGGTTCGGCGATCACATGGAAATATCCTTCCGTAATTTTAAAAGGAGATAATTCGGTAGGTGAATTTTATTCGGTTGCTGTTACAAATAATAAACAAGAAGCAGACACCGGAACAAAAATGATCCATATTGGTAAGAATACACGCAGTACTATTATCTCTAAAGGAATTTCAGCAGGAAAAAGTAATAATAGTTATCGCGGATTAGTGCAAATTAGAAAAGGCGCAAAGAATGCTCGTAATTTTTCACAATGCGATAGTTTATTAATGGGCGATCAATGCGGAGCGCATACATTTCCTTATATCGAGATAAAAGATAAGACCGCCATTGTTGAGCATGAAGCAACTACCAGTAAAATTGGTGAAGATCAATTGTTCTATTGCAAGCAACGCGGCATGGATACCGAAAAGGCGATCGCGCTGATCGTAAATGGATATTGCAAAGAAGTATTAAATAAATTACCAATGGAATTTGCAGTGGAAGCACAAAAACTTCTCGCGATCAGTTTGGAAGGATCTGTTGGGTAGTTTAAAAGTTAGGAAAGTTTTAAAGTTAAGAAAGTTAGAGAATGGCAAAGATTGAAAAGTTCGAAGATATTATCGCTTGGCAAAAGGCGCTGGAACTTTCTACGCTTGTTTACAAAATGACAAACAAAGATAAATTTTCAAAAGACTTTGGATTGAAGGATCAGATCAGGAGAGCTTCTGTTTCGGTTGTTTCCAACATAGCTGAAGGCTTTGAAAGAGAAAGTAATAATCAATTTATTTACTTCTTGATCATTGCTAAAGGTTCTGCGGGAGAATTAAGGTCACAGATTTATATTGCAAAAAATCAGGATTACATAACAAAAGAAGAATTTGAAATTTTAAACAACAAAGTTATTGAAGTGAGTAAGACTATCGGAGGCTTCCTTTCTTATTTAAGAACACAAAAGAATAAACCACAACTTTTCAAACAGTCAAAACTTTCTAAACTTTCGTAACTTTTTAACTTTATAACAATGATCAGTATAAAAAATCTGCACGCTTCTATAAACGGCAAAGAAATATTAAAAGGAATTAACCTTGACGTTAAGGCAGGAGAAATTCACGCCATCATGGGACCAAACGGTTCCGGTAAATCAACTTTATCAAGCGTATTAGCAGGAAGAGAAGATTACGAAGTAACCGAAGGTGAAGTTAAATTCATGGGAAAAGATCTTTTGGAAATGAGTCCTGAAGATAGAGCGCGCGAAGGATTATTTTTAGCCTTTCAATATCCAATTGAAATTCCGGGCGTAAGCAATATTAATTTCTTAAAAACGGCTATCAATGAAATTCGCACTTATAATGGCAAAGAAGCTATTGAAGCAAAAGATTTTTTGGCGCTTATAAAAGAGAAACAAAAATTAGTGGAACTTGATGCAAAACTAACTAATCGCAGCGTCAACGAAGGATTTAGTGGCGGTGAGAAAAAGCGAAACGAGATCTTTCAAATGGCAATTTTAGAGCCTAAGCTTGCGATACTTGATGAAACCGACAGCGGATTGGATATTGATGCTTTACGAATTGTGGCTAATGGCGTGAATAAATTACGTTCAAAAAATAATGCATTCATTGTGATCACACATTACCAACGTTTGTTAGAGCATATTGTTCCCGATTTTGTACATATTTTATACGATGGACGAATTGTAAAAAGCGGAACAAAAGAATTAGCACTTGAGTTGGAAGCAAAAGGGTATGACGATATCAAACATCAATTTGAAAAGACGCAGGGGTAATTTATGATAGCGGAAAGATCTATAACAGCACAAAAGATAATTGAAAGTATTAGCAGTAAAGCCAATAAAGTTGGTTTTATTAATGATACGGAATTGACCAATGCACTTCAGTATTTGGAGACAAAAGGAATACCTACGAACAAGCACGAGGATTATAAATACTGTAATATGGATGCAGTGTTTAAAAAGGAATTTAAGAATTTAAGTCAAGAGTTTAACGAGATCACAAATGAGGACGTAAAGCCTTATAAATTGAATGAGGCTATTAATTTGGTTGTGGCAAACGGAAATTACGCCGAGAATTTAAGTGATAAGATCATTGTAAAGGGAATTACAGTTAAAGACCTGAATGTTTTCACCGGAAAAAAATCGCCTCTCGCAAGTTTGGCAAGCTCAAACTCTGATGCATTTATTGCCTTGAACACAGCGTTTAGCGGTAATGGTATTGCTATTAAGATCGATAAAGATCAAGTGATCCCAATGCCGATAAATATTATTTATATTAATTCTGCAAAAGACACGTCGTTAGTGAACCCTCGAAATTTTATTCACCTTATGCCGGGTGCGGAGCTTACCTTAAGTGAACGTTTTATAAATATTGGAAAAAAAGCCTTCTCTAATTTTTTAAGCGAAAAAGCTGTTGATGAGAACGCAAAACTAACTTCGTATACTATACAGGAAGAAGGCACAGAAGGATTTTCTGTGAACACCAATCAAGTAAAAGTTGGGAAATATTCTACTTACGACAATACAACGATAACTCTAAGCGGACAATTGGTTAGAAACAATCACAATGTTGTAATTGCAGGAGAGAATTCTCAGTCACACTTGAATGGATTGTTCTTAACTAGTGGAACCCAATTAGTAGATAATCATACGTTGATGGATCACCAAGTCCCCAATTGCGAAAGTAATGAATTATATAAAGGAGCCATTAATGGAAAAAGTACAGGTGTGTTCAATGGAAAGATCTTTGTTCGTAAGGATGCTCAAAAAACAAACGCTTACCAAAGCAGTAAGAATATTTTATTAAGTGATGATGGCACTATTAATACAAAGCCCCAATTAGAGATCTATGCTGATGATGTAAAGTGTTCGCATGGAACTAGCACTGGTAAAATTGACGAGAATGCTTTATTCTATTTAAAAGCAAGGGGAATAGGAGAAGTAAGCGCACGCAAATTATTATTAGCCGCTTTTGCTAACGAAGTGGCCGATAAAATTCAAATTGAGAGTTTACGAACTCATTTGGAAACTGAATTGAATAAATTGTACTAGTGATCGATAGTAAACATATCCGAGAACAATTTCCCATTTTAAAGAAATGGATCAATAATAAACCACTTGTTTATTTTGATAATGGTGCAACGACGCAAAAACCGCAAGTGGTTATCGATTCTATTGTAAAATATTATTCGGAGCAAAACGCCAATATTCACCGTGGTGTTCACACATTAAGCAGAGAAGCTACCGAATTATTTGAAAGATCAAGACAAACTGTTGCATCATTCATAAGCGCAAAATCGAGCGAGATCATTTTTACGGCAGGCACAACTGACGGCATCAATTTAATTGCCAATGGATCAAATTTCCCAAAAGGATCAGAGATCATTGTTTCGCAAATGGAGCATCATAGCAATATATTGCCTTGGCAATTATGGTGCGAGCGTAATGAGGGGAAGTTGAAAGTTATTCCAATTAATAAAGACGGTTCTTTACAAATTGAAAAACTGGAAAGCTTAATTACAACTAAAACAGTTTTAATTGCAATGGCACATGTATCGAACACGCTTGGTGTTATTAATCCTGTAAAGGAAATAATTCAAAGGGCAAAAGCAATAAATTCAAAGATCTTAGTTCTTATTGATGGCGCACAGTCTGTGCCACACATGAGTGTTGATGTGAAAGACATGAATTGTGATTTTTTTGTATTTAGCGGACATAAAATGTATGCACCAACAGGAAGTGGCGTTCTTTTTGTAAAGGAAAATTTGTTCAATACATTAAAACAGTCCAAAACAGGCGGTGGAACTATTAAAAGTGTAAGCTTCGAAAAAACAGAGTATGTTGACGGTCCCTTACGTTTTGAAGCAGGCACTCCAAATATTGAAGCAGTGGTTGGTTTGGCGCAAGCGTGTGAGTTCATGAATTCGCTTGGCGTGAAAAATATTTCGGCACATGAACATTTGCTATTGGAACATGCGCAAAAAGAACTAAGCACAATTAGTGAAGTGGAAGTATACGCGAATCATTCAAATAAAGCAGCAGTAATTTCCTTTAATGTAAAAGGTCAGCACCCATTTGATGTAGGAACGTTATTGGATAAATATGGAATTGCTGTTAGGACCGGTCACCATTGTACACAACCCTTAATGAGTTATTACGGAATACAAGGAACAGTTCGCGCCTCGTTTGCCATTTATAATACAAAAGAAGAAATAGATATTTTTATTGAAGCTTTAAAAAAGACAATAAAATTACTGAACTAATGAGCATAAAAGAGATAGAGGATGAGATCGTTTCGGAATTTGAGATCTTTGGTGAGGATTGGGAAGGAAAATACGAACACTTGATCGATCTTGGAAAGTCACTTCCAATGATAGATGAGAAAAATAGGACTGAAGAAAATATAATTAAAGGTTGTCAAAGTAGGGTATGGTTGAATTCGGTGTTGAAAGATGGAAAAGTGATCTACACTGCTGACAGCGATGCCATAATTACTAAAGGAATGGTGGCTTTAATGATAAGAGTACTTTCAAAACAAGCGCCTACTGAAATTGCAAAGGCAGAATTAGGTTTTATAAATAAAATTGGATTGAAAGAACATTTATCACCAACCCGCGCAAACGGATTAGTGAGTATGATAAACAGAATGAAATTGGATGCGATCAAACTAAGTCAAAAGAATTAAGTCAAGATATGTCGGCAATAATAATTACAAAAAATACAGAGCTTATGCAGCGCGTGATCGACGAGATCAAGACCTGTTTTGATCCTGAAATTCCTGTGGATGTTTGGGAACTCGGACTTATTTACGAATTGCATTTGGATGATGATAATAATTTAAAGATCGTTATGACCTTAACATCTCCAAATTGTCCTGTTGCCGAAAGTTTACCCGCGGAGGTAGAGAATAAATGCAGATTAGTGCCCGGAATTAAGTCGTGCGAATTAAAATTAACCTTTGAGCCAACCTGGGAGAAAGAAATGATGAGTGAAGTTGCGCAATTGGAATTGGGATTTATGTAAAAAATAGGAATTGGACGAAATAGAAAATAAAGTAGCGAATAGTGGTATCATAACCATCGATCCGGAAGAATTTTATACTTCGGGTGAACGTGTTTTGTTTGATATTAAGCCTATGTTGTTTCAAGAAGTGATATTAAAAGAAAAAGATTTTCGTGAACAAATAAAAAATACCGATTGGAGTCAATATAAAAATAAATTAGTTGCTATTATTTGTACAGCCGATGCAATTGTTCCAACTTGGGCTTATATGTTACTTACTTTGGCTCTTGAACCTTATGCTAAAAAGATCGTGTTTGGAGATCTGTCTATTTTAGAGAACGAATTATTCAACGAAAAAATGGCTGCTTTAAACATCCAACAATATAAAGACGCTCGAATTGTGATCAAAGGCTGTGGCGAAAAAAATATTCCCGCAAATGTTTATGTAAAATTAACAGCCTTACTAAAACCCCTTGTAAAGAGCATTATGTACGGCGAACCATGCAGCACAGTACCGCTTTATAAGGCCCCAAAGAACTAAATAAATAGAAAAATAAACTTACCTTTGCCCCCAATGGAAATTCAAGTATTAAAATCCAAACTTCACTGTGTAACAATTACGCAAGCCGAATTGGATTATATAGGAAGCGTTACAATTGATGAGGATCTTATGGACGCGGCCAATTTAATTGAGAATGAACAAGTACATGTTCTTGATAAAAATAATGGCGAACGTTTTATAACGTATGTTTTAAAAGGAAAAAGAGGAAGCGGAACTATTTGTTTGAATGGTCCTGCTGCATTACGCGTTAAAGTTGGTGATGTGATCCTTATCCTTTCGTATGCCATGATGGATTTTGAAAAAGCCAAAACATTCAAGCCCTGGATCGTTTTTCCAGATACTGCAACCAATAAATTAAAAAAGTAGCCTTGAAGAAGTCAACCAGATCAATAGTACAATTCCTTCTTCTACTTGCATTTGGTATTTTAATGATCTGGCTTTCGTTAAGATCGGTTGCACCTTATAAAAATGATGTGATCAGCGCATTCAAAGGAGCAGATTATTTTTGGATCATCATTTCACTTGTCATTTCACTTATCAGTCATTTTTTAAGAGCGTATCGTTGGAATTATCTTTTAAATCCCTTAGGACATAAAGTTGGTTTACTGAATTCAAACTGTTATGTGTTTATCTGTTATTTTGCGAACTACGGAATTCCACGTATGGGCGAGATCTCACGCTGTACACTTGCAGCAAAATATGATAAGGTGCCATTTGAAGTTGCTTTAGGAACTGTAATAACCGAACGTATTGTTGATACATTAGTTTTTGTTGTAATTACGGTGCTTACACTTTGTTTGCAATTCTCAAATTTAATTGGGATGGCCAATAAATATATTTTTGAACCAGCAGCATCTAAATTCAATGATCTATCACAAAACCCGATCAAATTTGCGATCGTTATATCAGTTGTTGTGATACTTGTTGGCGGATTTCTTTTTTTTAGAAAAAAATTAGCTGCGTTATTTAAAGGTAAATTCGGAAATATCATCAAAGGTTTTGGCGAAGGTGTAGGTTCAATTCGTAAAATGGAAAAACCATTCATGTTCGTACTTTTAAGTTTTTTGATTTGGGCTTGTTATTTTTACTCGTTGTATTTTTGTTTTTTAGCGTTAAAAGGTACAGCTCACCTTGGGCAAAGTGAAGCTTTGACCTTATTACTTTTCGGAACCTTTGCGGTTATATTTTCTCCGGGCGGTTTGGGCGTTTACCCGGTTATCTTTCAAGCCATATTAGTAAGTACATATTCTATTGACCCAGTTTCCGCTTTTGCTTTACCATGGCTAAGCTGGGGAAGTCAATTTATTTTGCTTGTAACTCTGGGTGTAATTTCATTGATCGTTTTACCAATCATTAATCGTAGTAAAGATGTCGTTTCATAATCTTCTTGAAAAAAAATTGATCCCATTTGAGGATATCACTCGCTTTGTGAATTCACGAAAATTAAATGGGCGTAGAATAGTTTTTACCAATGGCTGCTTTGATATTTTACATCCGGGCCATGTTGATTATTTAACTCAGGCTCGCGATCTTGGCGATATTTTAGTGGTAGGATTGAACTCTGATAACTCAGTAAAACGTCAGAATAAAGGACCGAATCGTCCTATAAATACTCAAGAAGCGCGCGCTAAAGTATTGGCAGGCTTAGGATGCGTTGATGCCATTGTTTATTTTAATGAGGATACACCAATGGAACTTATTAAAATAATTCAACCCGACTTCTTAGTAAAAGGCGGTGATTGGAAAGTGGAGCAGATCGTGGGTCATGATATAGTAACTGCAAAAGGCGGAAAAGTACTTACCATTCCATTCTTAGAGGGTTTTTCAACCACAGGGATCGTAAATAAGTTGAAGTCCTAACCCTTCAATAAATTAATTGCTATATTTATATGCAATTATGAAGAACATTCATATAAGTACTACAGTTGGTATGACGCTAAACATCGGCGCCATTGTTTGTTTACTTTTAGGGTTTGATCTTGCAGCAAGTATTTTAGCGTTTGTTGGATACTTCGCTTCCATTAAAGAAGTTTCAAAGTATACAAGTTGGTATCAGTTTGCAAACACGTTCGCAGCTGCAATAATTCTTGGATATTCTATCGATCATGTAAGTGATGGTTTACCACTTTTCAGCATCATTATGTTTATTACAGCACTTGGTTCAATTTTACGTATCGTAATGTTTAGTGTGTTCTCTTATACAGGTCACTCGTGGTATGAACCAACAATGTTCGTTATTGCTTTGGGAGCTTATTTATTTGCGAACTTAACAAGCACAAACGATTGGAGAGCGTGGGCGTTTCCAATACCTATAATTTTATTTGCTGGACTGTTAGGTTGGGGAATCTTAAAAGATAAGAAACAATTATTAGCTCATACCAAGGGTGGTTACCGTGTGCAAATTGGTAAACCCGCCGATCAATTTGAATTACCCGATCAAGATGGAAATCTTGTTAAGCTAACAGACTTCAAAAATAACCGGCATTTACTTTTGATATTTGTTCGCGGCGATTGGTGTCCGGGTTGCCACATGATGTTGCGTACGTACGAAAAAAATAATCTCAAGTTCAAAGAGAAAAATATTTTGGTGATGGCTATTGGTCCCGATCCCGTTGGTGTGAATCGCGGTATGGTAGAGAAATTAGGATTAGATTTTAAAGTATTATCGGATGAAGGGCAAAGAACAGCGATGATCTATGGTGTTCAATTAAAAGAATACGATAATGATTTTGCTGAGAAATATGAAGAAGGTATTCCTTTGCCCGCATCTTTTTTGGTAGATAAAAATGGAATTGTACGTTATGTTTCTCGTCCCGATAAAGTAGGTGAGTTCTTAAATCCTTCTTTGATATTCCCTATCATTGATCAATTGGATGGAAGTTATAAGCGAACAAAAGAAACGCCGACAAATAGTGCAAAAGAAATTTTCGAAAAGAATATGCCGAAAGATCTTGAGAGTATTGTAACACCTCTCAAAAAACAATTAAGCAATTACGAAAGCATCATCGATCAGGCCAACGATTCTATTTTGGTTATTGATATTGTGGATGGAAAGATCCATCAGAGCAATCCTGCTGCAGCAAAATTATTGGAGTATTCAAAAGAAGAACTCGAAAAATTATCATTGTTCGATCTTCATCCAAAAGAATATCTTCAAAAAAGTTCGAGTATAGTGGCCGATGTTTGGGAAAAGGGCGGATTTATTTATTCGGATATTCCTTTTATAACAAAATCAGGTGTTTTAATTCCTGTTGAATGTTCGGCCAAAGTAGCACCATTTGCAGGTAGACCGGCCATTGTAATTTATGCGCGCGATATTACAGAGCGTTTGCGAATGGAAAAAGAGTTGAACGAACAACGCGAGATCATTGATGAACGTAACAAAGATATTGCTGATAGTATTGAATATTCAAAACGAATACAGCGATCAATTTTAATTGATAAGGATAAATTAAAAGAGTTTGCGCCCGAGTCGTTCATTTTCTTTAAACCAAAAGATGTTGTGAGCGGCGATTTTTATTGGTTCGCAAATTACGAGATCAAAGAGGATCTTCATGCCGAACATGGATTTGATTATAAAGCGGGAACAAATATGTTAATGGTGGCTGCTGTGGATTGTACGGGACACGGGGTTCCGGGAGCTTTTATGAGTATCATCGGAAATTCATTATTAAATCAAACCTTAAGTAGTTTGCACGTGAATTCGGCTGCAGCAGCTTTAGATTTTGTAAATGCAGATCTTAAAAAAGGCTTGAATAAGAATAGCGGCGATACACCATTAAGAGATGGAATGGATATAGCATTATGTTGTTTGGATGTAAAAGGAATGCGAATGGAATATGCGGGTGCTAATAATCCTGTTTATTTAGTTCGCAACAAAGAGCTCATCGAATTTAAAGCCGATAAGCAACCAATTACTGCGGCAACGGATAGCGTTCCAAAACCATTTACCAATAAAACATTTGATCTTCAAAAAGGAGACACCATTTATTTATTTACCGACGGTTATGCCGATCAGTTTGGTGGAGAAGGTGAAGAAGGCGTGAAGGCGGGCGGAAAAAAATTCATGTACAAACGTTTTAAGGAATTATTGATCAGTGTTCAAGATCAGTCGATGGAAGAACAAAAAAGTGTTTTGTATCATACTCTCGAAAAGTGGAGAGGAAAATTGAGTCAGGTGGATGATGTGTTGGTTATTGGGATCCGTGTTTGATGGCACGCGGATTACGCGGATTGCTTATGATTTGCGCTGATCTTGGCAATAGCAATAAAATTCAAGTTTAGAAATAATTAATGATTTAAAAGATCCGCGGAAATCATATTAGATCTGCGTCATCCGCGTGCCATTGGATCATTGTTTCTTCGTCAACTCCTTAAAAACATCTTCCATTCTCTGTTCTTCTTTATTGAGTGTTAATACCCCAATATTATTTTGGACAGCAATATTGAATACATCTTTACGAATATCTTTTTCGTCGCTTGCAATAAGGCGATACGAATTGCCTTCTAGTTTTGTGACTTTCTCAACTCCGGCAATTTTTTCCAACAATTTAATGTCAATAGCACCATCAAATTCAACTTGTATGATCTGATTTACTTTTTGCTGTTTTAAATTTTGTGTACTGTCGTTTGCCACTATCTCGCCATGATTGATAATGATCACGCGATCGCAAACCGCTTCCACCTCTTGCATAATATGCGTACTCAACATAACGGTTTTTTCTTTACCCAATTTTTTAATGAGACCGCGAATTTCTTCTAATTGATTTGGATCTAAACCTGTTGTAGGCTCATCCATTATCAAAACCTTAGGATCATGGATCATCGCTTGTGCTAATCCAACTCGCTGACGGTAACCTTTACTTAGTGCTCCGATCTTTTTATTTTGTTCAATTTGCAAACCGGTAAGATCTATCATTTCCTTCACGCGTTTTTCAATATTCGGTACTTTATACAAACCGCCAACAAAGGCTAAAAATTCTTTTACATACATATCCAAATAAAGCGGATTATGCTCGGGTAAATACCCAATGTGTTTACGAACCTCTAAGCTTTGATCATGAATATCAAATCCACAAACTTTTACTTTGCCATCGGTAGGAGGAATGTAACACGTAATGATCTTCATCATGGTACTTTTGCCGGCGCCATTAGGACCTAAAAAACCAACGATCTCATTTTCGTTAACGTTGAACGATACATTATTCAATGCTTTTTGCGTTTTGTAAAGTTTGGTGATATGTTCGACGATGATGGACATAAGACTTCTGTAAAAATAACGAAAACCCGCGAATTAAAATGATGAAGCCTCTAAGTATTTTCTAACACTCTTGGGCAAAAGATCAACCATAGTTGCTTTTTGTGGATCATTGGCCAAATATAAAATAGGTTCTTCGGCTTCATCTTGCACAAGATAAGGTTTATGACTCTTTACCATGGCTTGCGTAATTTGCCCTTGGGCATCCTTGAACTCAAAATAGATCTTATAAACCATTTGGTTATTGATCTTTGTGCCCGTACGTTCTTTGCGAACAAATTTACCTTTACTTAAAATACCGTGCGTTAAGATAGTAAGATTCTTTTTCCCTAATCGCAAACCAACTAACATAAAAACAAGACCAATACCCGGAAATAGCAAAGTGAAAAGTAAAAAGCCACTGAACTCTTGAGTTCTCATGCCTTCAATATTAGAGATGTGAGCATCCTTTGGATCATATTGTATTGTAATCGTGTCTCCTGCTTGATAATTATAATGACTCGAATAAGAAGTGCCATCAAGAGTTTTTTGTGAGATGGTATAGGTATAATTATACTCCATGATGTTTCTCTTATTCTCCGAAGAATTTGTTGAGTTTATCGAACGCACAACACCTATAGTTTTTTCGTAGCCATCCTTTGAAGCAAAAAGAGAGCTTATGTCACTATTGGAAATGAATACGAAACTGAAGGGTAAACCAAATAAAAAAAATGCCGAGCCAAATAAAAAGTAAAAACTAAAGAAACGAACCTTAAGCTTCATCCCAAAGGGAATAACTCTTGGTGTTGGATCAGAAAAACTGATCTTGGTAAATGTTGTTGATTTATAGTCGCTCATTAATTAGTATAAATATAAACAATTAATAAAATTATCACAAGTCTTCTACTTCCTTTTTTAGATCATATTGGAGGTCCTCGTGCATTTTAGAGATCAAGGTATTCAATTTTTTTAATTGAGTGTTGAATAAATTCACCAATACTTTGTTCTTATGATAGGGAATGCCGGAGTTTTTCATTTTTTGTAAAAAATAAATAATTAACTCGGCTTCTTTTTCTTTGGAGCTTGTGTATTTGGCGTAACGACCAATTATTCTAAGAATTTTACGTAAACTTTTCTTTACTAAGTACAAATTGGTTTGAGTTATCTCTGCAAAAAAGCCATCTACTTCTGTTTTAGCAATAGCAACAAATCCTTCGGGATCATGAGCTTCAAACAAAAGATAATCCATATAAGCTTTATTATCCCTTTTGTATTTACCTAATGCCAAACATAATTCGGCTAACTCTTCTTTTGAAAGTTCTTTAAGTTCTTTTTTAATATCGCTTATCGATCGAACCTGCATTAGAATTTTTTAAGTGGTGTTAGCAAATGGTCAAGTCCGTTCAATTTGATCTCATACATCGTTTCAAGTAAAACACCAATTTTACCTTTTGGAAATCCATTTCTATTGAACCATTCCAAATAACTTACAGGAAGATCGCACAATAATTTGCCTTCGTATTTGCCAAACGGCATTTCCTTGCGAACTAGGTCGAGTAGGTATGATGATTCAATAGCTTTCATAATAATTTTGTTTTATACTTTTCAGCCATTTTTTGTAATTGTTCATCACTTACATTATGAATGTTATTCGAATTATGATAATTCTCAACCGTAGCAATATGTAATTGGTAATTATATTTTTTCGCTAGTTTAAAATAAGGTTCTAATTCCCAATCTAAGGTAAAGGTATTATCTACAAATATTTTCGACTTATTTTGTTTTAAAGCTTGTTCGGTTTGTTCTTCGCAAGCTTTGTAGGCTTTGTGATTCTCGTCAAATTTAAAATCGTATTCGCCATTTTCGTTTGTAAAATAATTATCTATAGAGAACACGGGATATTTTCCTCCCTCGCTTAAATGCTTGGCAAGGGTACTTTTTCCTGCACCCGGCAAACCTCTTAATAAAATGAGTACATTTTCCACGGGATTAAAGTACAAATTATTTTTTGCTTTAATGATTATTAGTACATTTAAGTATGCTAAGAGCAATTCTCTTATTTTTATTCTTTCCATTTTGCTTTATGGGACAAACTTATCCTGTAAAACCTACAAATTATGTCACCGATGAAGCTAATGTATTAACTCCTGGGGAAGAAAACACTTTAGATACTATCTTAAGAACATTTGAGGACCAAACATCTATTCAATTATTTGTATACACTGCCAATAGTTTAAATGGAGTTGTGATGGCCGATCTTTGTCAAGAGATATTTCATAATTGGAAAATTGGAAATAAGAAAACAAATAATGGTGTGCTTATTGGAATATTTGTGAACGACCATAAATTCCGCATTCATACCGGTTATGGAATGGAAGGTGTGTTGCCGGATCTGCTCACAAAAAAGATCCAAGATGAATTCATGCGCCCTCACTTTAAACGGAGTAATTATTTTCAAGGAATAGAAGAAGGTATAAGTCAGATCTTTTATTATAGTAAACATGAATATAAACCAGAGACTGCGGTGCGAAGGGAAACTAGGATCGATTGGGGTAATGTTCTTATAAGTTACTTATTGAATGTCCCTATGTTATGCGTTTTCCTTTATTTTTTATTTCGAAAAAAACAAGTTAACCCACAATCACCAAAAGCAAAGACCATACTCACAATTCTTGTTTGTGTAATTGCCATTGCTCCATTCGTTGGTTCTCTTATCATTGTTTTTTTGTGTTTTCTTTTCTTTAGGAATAGAAGTGCGTCAGGCTCTTATACCTCTTCAAATGGCTCCGGCTGGTTCACCTCAATGCATTCTTCTTCCGATTATTCCTCATCCGATTATTCTTCTTCGTCTTCCGATTTTGGCGGCGGAGGTGGTGGCGATTCAGGCGGTGGTGGAAGTGATAGTAGTTGGTGATCTTATCACATAAAAAACCCTCTCGGTTTTGAGAGGGTTTTTATTCAAACGTTTTTTATTTCTCCGTTACACCTTCCGGTTTTGGAAGAAGAGCTTTTCTGCTCAATTTTATTTTTTTGGTCTTAGGATCATCACCAACATATTTTACTTTGATGATATCTCCTTCTTTAATTACACCTTCCAAGGTATCAATACGTTTCCAATCGTATTCGCTAATGTGTAATAAACCATCTTTGCCCGGCATAATTTCTACAAATGCGCCGTAAGGCATTATTGTTTTTACTTTTGCTTCGTAAATCTCTCCAACTTCAGGAACAGCAACAATTTGTTTGATCCTTGTTTTTGCAGCCTCAACGCTTTCTTTATTCTCACCAAAGATCTCAACCACTCCGGTCTTATCTACTTCAGTAATTACAATAGTTGCGCCTGTTGCACGTTGCATTTCTTGGATCACTTTTCCGCTTGGCCCTATTACAGCACCAATGAATTCTCCAGGAATAACAATTTTCTCGAAACGAGGTGCGTGCGGTTTGTAATCTTCACGCGGCTTATCAATGGCCTTCAACATTTCGTTCATAATATGTAAACGTCCATCACGTGCTTGTTTCATAGCTTGCGCCATAACTTCATACGGTAAACCATTTACTTTTAGATCCATTTGCACCGCAGTGATACCATCTTTTGTACCACACACTTTAAAATCCATATCTCCTAAATGATCTTCATCACCCAAGATATCAGATAAAATAGCGTAGTTTCCTTTTTCATCGGTGATCAATCCCATGGCAATACCCGCAACCGGTTTTGAAATTTTTATACCTGCATCCATCAACGCTAATGTACCTGCGCAAACAGTTGCCATACTCGATGAGCCATTACTTTCTAAAATATCACTCACAATACGAATGGTATAACCCGAATCGGTTGGCACAACTTTTTTAAGCGCGCGTAATGCTAAATTACCGTGACCAACTTCTCTACGACCAACACCACGATTTGGTTTTGCTTCACCTGTGCTAAATCCCGGGAAGTTATAATGCAACATAAATGTTTCTTCACCTTGATTGAATGCGCCATCAATTCTTAATTTATCTAAAGGAGTTCCTAACGTTACAGTTGTTAACGATTGTGTTTCTCCACGAGTGAACACTGCGCTTCCGTGTGGTGAAGGTAAATAACCAACCTCTGCCCAAATAGGACGGATATCAGTTGTTTTACGTCCATCCAAACGAACTTTTTCGTCAACCGCTAAACGACGAACAGCAACGTATTCTACTTCGTGATAATATTTATTGATCAATCCTTCTTTTTCTTTTAATTCTTCCGGAGAATATTGTTTTTTAAATTCTTCCAAAGGAACTTTGAAGTTTGCTTTACGATTAGTTTTATTTGGATCTAATTTCTTAGCGGCCGCATAAACTGCATCGTAAGTTTCTTTCATCACTTTTGCTTTTAGATCTGCATCATTTGTTTCGTGATTGTATTCACGTTTTGTTTTTAAACCTGCTTTTACGGCAAAGGCTTGGATCTCTTTCACCTGGATCTTAATGGCTTCATGAGCAAATTTAATAGCTTCCAACATTTCGTCTTCGCTTACTTCTTTCATTTCACCTTCTACCATGGCAATATCGTGTGCATTACCTGCAACGATCATTTCCAAAGTATTTCCAACCAATTGTGATTTTGTTGGATTGATCACCAATTTACCATCTAATTTTGCAACGCGTACTTCGCTTATCGGGCCATTAAATGGAATATCACTTACTGCAATTGCTGCAGAAGCTGCTAAACCTACCAATGCATCAGGCATATTTTCTCTATCGCTTGATATTAATGATAGCATCAATTGTGTATCGGCGTGATAATCATCCGGAAATTGCGGACGCAAAGCGCGATCAACAATACGTGATATTAATACTTCATAATCTGATAATTTTGCTTCGCGTTTAAAAAATCCTCCCGGAAAACGTCCTGCTGACGCGAATTTTTCTTGATAATCAACGGTAAGCGGTAAAAAATCAACGCCTTCTTTGGCATCTTTATTACTTACAATGGTTGCGAGTATCATGGTATTACCCAATCTTACTACTACAGCGCCATCGGCTTGTTTCGCTAATTTTCCTGTTTCTAAAGTTACCATCCGGCCATCGCCAAGATCAAAACTGTGTGTGATTCCTGTTTGTGACATGTTTGTTTTTGTTTATGGCGAACCCCTTGTTCGCCGGGTTTATATTTATTTTTAATGCTCTTAATAAAAAAGGCAATTCGATAGTGTCGAATTGCCCCCATTTCAATAAATGCAGCCGTAAATTATTTACGGATGTCTAATGTTTTAATGATACCACGGTAACGCGTTAGGTCATTCTTTTTCAAATAATCTAATAACGCTCTGCGCTTTCCAACTAAATTCAATAAAGCACGTTGTGTACCAAAATCTTTTTTGTTGTTCTTTAAATGTCCTGTTAGGTGATCGATACGGTGAGTGAATAAAGCAATTTGCGCTTCAGCACTTCCTGTGTTCTTATCAGTCCCTGCGTATTTCTTAAAAATGTCTTTTTTTACTTGCGATGTCAAATACATATTCTATCTGTTTTAATTTTTTATTTCGGACAACAAATATAGTGATTTTTACCTATTGGAACAATAAAAATGGTCCAAAAAAGACCCTGTTTTTGAGGGTTTTAGCCCTTATTCCGTAAATTATTTACCTTTAAGGCGTGATATTAAAGGGGATCCTATATATAGTACTTATCATTTTTAGCGCGGTGCTTTTGATCGTTTCGCTTATCATGACCGCTTTAAAATTCAATACCAATGGAAAGCAAGCAGTAAGATGGCTCATTGGATTTGGTTTGAGTTTGGCGGTTCTCATTTTTGCAATTGTGATGTTAGTTAGAGGTGTTGTTGGGAAAGCAAAAGAATTTGCCGGCGATATTGAGGAATTTGGAATGGAACAAGTAGAACGAATGGACTCGTTGAATAATATGTATACGAATTCTAAAGATTCGTTATTGGAATCGGCTTCTGTAAATTATTTAATGAGCATTGAACCAGACAGCATGAAGGGTAGAGTGCCAGTTCAATTTTACGGCTATTTAGGATTTAGAGATTATTACCGTTTACCAATTGTGTGGCCTTATTCGTTGCATTGTACGGATACATTAGGCGACGCGAGTT
This sequence comes from Sphingobacteriaceae bacterium, assembly GCA_023251775.1. Taxonomy (GTDB): domain Bacteria; phylum Bacteroidota; class Bacteroidia; order B-17B0; family Aurantibacillaceae; genus Aurantibacillus. The sequence goes on from JAHEYC010000062.1 coordinate 17,301, forward strand.
TATATAACGAGGCCAATGTTCAACAGTTTGATATAAATGATAATGGCGAATTATCATGTGATGTAAATGGAATAATGACATTTGCTTTTACCAAGCAACATTTGATTGGCATGCGCGTGAAAATAGAGAACAAACCAAAGAAAATTTATTTCGCTTATGATTTTGCTAACAAAACTGAAAAGATCTTTAAGAATGAAGCTGAACTTCTAAATTACGCTGTGGAAAAAGGATTTGATAGAAGTACAGAACTAAAAAGTTGTAAGGATTATTACAACGAATTTTGATCGGGGATTATTCTTCCCATGTTATCTTTTGTATAAATGAGTGTTTCGCAAATATTGCGTTGCTTTATGTACTCTTTGTAATCGTCGGTTTGTTCGGTGCGCATTTTTAGAACATCATCAAAGTTCCCGTTCAGTGTCATCAACATTTCGCACGATTCACGCATGCCGTGAGCACCACCGTCGTTAGCACTGATATGATCTACGAGGTTATTTTGTATGCAATGGCCGGTGAATAATGTCGTGGCTTGTTTACCTATCATCATGCGCAAACCGCAAACTTTCGCAATGGAAAGATCCAGAACATCATCAAAAAAATAAACCACTTCCTCGGGTTTAATGCCTTTATGATCGCAAAAATAATTCAAAGCATCTATTTTATGCGCGATCTTATAGAATGAAAAATTAAAATGTTCGCGCGTTGCGAAAAATTGAGCGCTTTCATTCTTTTCGCCGCTAATAATTGCTGTGAATGGAAGATGTTCTGTTTTTAAAAAATGTGAGAAACGCAAAAGATTTGTGCCCATGCTGTCAATTTCACTAAAACCACTTCCTGTTTGGCCGGTCTTAAATCCGTTGTTGAACACGCCGTCCCAATCAAAAATAAAAGCTTTGGCTTTACTTAAACGTTTTTCTACATCAGCCTGGCTGACCACAAATTTTCCTATGAATTTATTTGTGTTCTTCATTTAAGATTTCAGATCCTGAATATCCAGCATACCAACAGGCTTTCCGCCATTGGTAACAACAATAGTATCCACATTTGTTTTTTTGAATAAGGCATTTGCTTCGTTCAATAATACATCACCATCAATGGTAATTGGATCGCGGTATTCTATCTCGCTTAATTTTTTTCCTAATACATCACGGCCTTTATCTTGGATCAATTTACGTAATGAACCATCGGTAAATACACCTTTAATGCTGCCATCGGCTTTTGTTACCGTAATTGCTCCGAAACCAAATTCGGTCATTTTTATAATAGCATCGGTGATACTTGTGCTCTCAGGTACTAAAGGATTAACGCTTTTTATAGCTTCTTTTACTTTCACCATCATTAAACGTGTATCCATGATGAACTGATCGGTTCCAACAGTAGTGAAATTATTTTCGGTAAGTTGTTTCATTACTTTTAATGGAACAGTAATGGTATGTACCCCAATATTGATCGCATTACGTACATGCTCTACATTACGAACTGAAGAGAACATGATCTTTGTTTTGTAACCATAAATTTCAACAGCGTTAACGCATTGCTCAACCAATGCTAAAGCATCATGTCCTTGATCTTGTAAACGTCCCACAAGCGGACAAACATACGTTGCGCCGGCTTGCATGGCCATATAAGCTTGTTGTAAAGTGTAAACTAAATGTACATTCACTAAAAGACCTTTATCGCGAAGTAATTTACAAGCGCGAACGCCTTCTAACGAAACCGGAATTTTAAAAACCGTTTTATTTTTATCTAAACCCAAAGCTAATTGACGTTCGGCTTCTGCGAGAACTTCTTCTGCTGTATTTCCAAGAGCTTCGATCTGAAGTACAGGAACTATTTTACTAAGCTTTACAATAGTTCCATCAATATCGCTAATACCTTCTTTCTGCATGAAAGTAGGTGTAGTAGTTAAACCATTTAAAAAGCCAAGCTTAAAGCCTTCTTCAATTTCTTTAAGATTTGCTGAGTCTAAATATAATTCCATAGGTATTTTATTAAAGTGTAAAGAAACGAAATATCCCAAAACAAAACAAGCAGGCTGTTTAGGCCTGCTTGCTCTCAATACGTTGAGAATTTTATTCTATAATGATCACTAAGTATTTAGATACACTCCAAAACTCTTCTGCATTGGTGATCTCTATCTTTTCAACCTTTTTTTCGCCAATTAATTTGTACGAACCGCTTGGATGTGTTGTGATGATCTTGGCTTTTTTAGCACCAATATTGATACTTGTTACTTCGTCGATGTTCACCTTAGTAAAGTATTCTTTATTAAAATCTTCTTTTAATTTATTTGTCTTACCAAGTCCAATAAAACCACCTTCTTTAGTGATGATATTTTTTTCTTTCAATTCTTTACTTGTTCCAAACGCGTAATAAGCTGTTTTAATAACCACAGTTTTAGCTTCACTTTCGTCTTGGATCTCTTTGTAATCAGTATTCAATGTAGAAAGTTCAATATGTAAACTTTCGATCTTATTCTTTAGATCAGTGATCTCTTCGTCTTTCATGTTCAACGAAGCCTGAAGATTCTCGATCATGGTTTGCATCCCATCTAATTTAAGATTGCTCGCCTTTAATTTTCTGCTTAATGAATTGATACGCGATTTATTTCTACCCATCAAGTCATAAATAGCTTGGATATCTTCTTTGATCTGATCTTCCTTGCTTTTTACATCACCTGTTCCGGCACTTTTAGTAACGATCTTTTCTTTTTCCTTAATGGTATTCAAATTCCCTTGGATCTCGTTAAAGGTTGAGATGAATTCCTGAAGGGCTAATTCTTTTTCATTTAATTTTCCGCTTAAACCGTTATTCACTTCTTTTAAACTATCGGCTAAGGGATTAACTTCTTTTTCCTTATCGCCGCAAGAGTTAAATAACGAAGAGCTTGCTACTAACATGATGGCGATGATCACTAAACCTAACTTTTTCATATGATTGTATTTTTTGTTTATTCGTTTCTATTACAAAAGTAACCCATTTTAAAATAAAAAAAGCGCAAAAAATGCGCCTTTTATTGTGAGCTCAAATTACTTAGCAAAACTCATCGTAAACCATTTTTAAATGGTCGGCGATCATAGCCGCTGTTCTGCCTTCAATATTATGACGTTCAACCATATGCACTAATTCACCGTTCTTAAAAAGAGCAATGCTTGGGCTGCTCGGCGGGTATGGTGCAAAATGTTCGCGAGCTTTATTTACGGCCTCAATATCAAATCCAGCAAATACCGTTGTTAGTTTTGTTGGAAGTTTAGCATTGGTTAAACTCATTTTTACTCCCGGACGAGCTGCACCGGCTGCACATCCGCAAACCGAATTCACTACCATCAATACAGTTCCCTGTTGTTTAATGGCATTTTCAACAGCTTCAGGGGTTAATAATTCTTCAAAACCCGATCCTGTTAATTCGGCTTTCATTGGTTTTACTATGGTTTCTGGATACATGTCTTTAAATTTTTATCAAAGTTACATATAAAACCTGCAAATGCTTCTCTTTATTTATCAAAGGAATGTTAATTTATCACGATAATTTGCCGTACAAAATATTATTCATTTTTGGGTTCCGTTGAATTATTATATTTACCGAACCCGAAATGAATTTGGGACTAAATTTAAAGACATGAAACTTATTAAACTTACAACTCTTGCTGCTATTTGTTTGGCCAATATGGCTGTGGCACAAAAAAAGAATCTTCCAAGCGATATGGTTACTTACGAGAAACCAAAATTCATAGAAGAAGTTAAAAAAACCGGCAACGAAATTATTATTCCTTTCAAACGCTACGAATTAGCGAATGGGATGCAGATCGTTATTCATGAGGATCACAGCGATCCAATTGTGTATGTGGATGTAACTTACCATGTAGGTAGTGCACGCGAACAGCAAGGACGCAGCGGATTTGCGCATTTCTTTGAGCATATGATGTTTCAAGGTTCAAAGAACGTTGGTGATGAACAACATTTTAAAATTATTACAGAAGCCGGTGGCACGTTGAATGGAACCACTAATACAGATCGCACAAATTATTTTGAAGTAGTGCCAAGTAATCAATTCGAAAAAATGCTTTGGTTAGAATCTGATCGTATGGGATTTTTATTGGATTCGGTAACACAGAAAAAATTTGAAGTGCAGCGTGCTACAGTAAAAAATGAACGTGGTCAACGTTACGATAATGCGCCATATGGCTTAGTAAATGAAAAAATAGGAGAAGCACTTTATCCAAAAGGACATCCTTACAGTTGGTCAACTATTGGGTATTTAGACGATCTTAACCGTGTAGATGTTGGCGATCTTAAACGTTTTTATATGCGTTGGTATGGTCCTAATAATGCCGTTTTAACTGTGGCAGGAGATGTTACTGTAGAAAAAGTTCTAGAGCTTGCATCAAAATATTTCGGAAGCATTCCTCGTGGTCCTGTTGTAAAACCGCAAACTGTTGCGCAGGTTGTTCTTACCGAAAATCGTTATATCTCTTATGAGGATAATGTAAAATTACCCATGTTACGTATCTCATACCCTTCGGTAAAAACAAATACAAAAGAAGATATTGCATTAGATGCGTTGGCAAATGTTTTAGCAGGCTCACAAGGCTCGCCTTTTTACAAAGCATTTATTGAGACCAAAAAAGCAGTTGGTGCCAATGCCTTTCCAATTTCTCGCGAATTAAGCGGACAATTCGAATTCATGATCCGTGCAAATCCCGGAACAGCTTTAGCCGATATGGAAAAGGAAATTTATTCTGTTTTGGCAGAGTGGGAAAAGAAAGGCGTAACCGATGATGATATTGCTAAATATAAGATAGGATATAAGTCAAGCGTTATTGATCAGATAACTACTGTTCAAGGTAAGGGAGCACAATTGGCTTCAAATCATACCTTGGCAGGAAACACAAATTTCATTGTGAAAGAAATGGCCATGGTAAACTCGCTTACAAAAGCAGAAGTTATGGCTGCCTACGTTAAATACATTAAAGGGAAAAAGGCAGTTGTTCTAAGTTGTGTTCCAAAAGGAAAACCCGAATTGGCAGCGGCAAAAGATAATTGGAAAATGTACGATCGTACCGTTGAACCTGAAAGTGCAGAGTATAAAAATTTAAGTTATTCCGAGCCTAAAGATAATTTTAATAGATCGGTAATGCCAAAAGCAACACAAGCCATGCCGGTACCTGTTCCGGATTTTTATACCGCTCAATTTGCGAACGGAATTAAAATGATA
>JAHEYC010000063.1 GCA_023251775.1 Sphingobacteriaceae bacterium
GATGTTCATTTAATGGATGCATTCGTAAGATCAGAAATAAAGAACGGAGTAGGGTATATCACCTTCTTTCATCCGCAAAGTAATTCAATGCCCGGAACTCAATTGAAAAATTTAGCAGCAGAAGTTGAGAAATTAGGGAAAGACAGTAATGTAAAAGTAATTGTATTAAAAAGCGAAGGTGAAAAAGCATTTTGTGCCGGGGCAAGTTTTGATGAATTAATTGCGATCAAAGATCTTGAAACAGGAATAAAATTCTTTTCTGGATTTGCGGCGGTAATTAATGCTATGCGCAAAGCTCCAAAATTTGTGATCGCTCGCGTACAAGGAAAAGCAGTTGGTGGGGGTGTTGGAATTGCATCTGCTGCTGACTATTCATTTGCTGTTAAAGATGCATCAATTAAATTAAGTGAATTAGCTGTTGGCATTGGTCCTTTTGTGGTTGGTCCGGCTGTTGAACGCAAAGTTGGTAAGTCTGCTTTTTGTCAATTAACCATTAATGCTACCGAATGGCAAACTGCAGTTTGGGCAAGAGAAAAAGGTTTATACGCCGAATTGTTTGATAACGCAGCAGACATGGATAAAAGTATTGATGCACTCGCCACAAAATTAGCGACAAGTAATCCTGAAGCTATGGCTCTCTTAAAAAAAGTAATGTGGGAAGGAACCGAGAATTGGGATAATTTACTTATTGAAAGAGCAGGCATGAGTGGGAAGTTGGTATTATCAGAATTCACCATCAACGCTATTAATAAATTCAAAGCGAAAGCTTAATAATGTATCTTTACCTCTTAAACGGTAATGCACTTAAACCTAAAATTATTTCTTTTATTTATTTTGTATTCCGGCGTTAGTATCGGACAAGATTGCAATTGTAATAAATACAAAAAACAATTCGATGGCCTTGACGTGGTTTTGGACAAAAGAGATTTTGAAAGGTTTGAGTTAAATTTACAAGAAATACGTTCTACGGAGCTTTTCTGCATTCAAAAAAAATGGGCTGTTGTAATTGAAAAATGCCTGATCCAAAACGAACTTGAAAAGGCAGATTCGATTAATTCAGTATTTCATAAAAGTATAACAATAAGTACTTGCGCTGGTATATTAGCACTTTTTAATTATGAGCAAGGGTATATTTATTTAAAGAACAACTCTTTTGACAGTGCTTCTATTTTTTTAGTAAAAGCTAAGGAACTTGCGGAATCTGTAAAGGATACATTATTAGAATTAAAAACCATAGCTAAGCTGGCGAATTTATTTAATAAAATAAGGCAACCTGATAGAGCAATTGAGTATGACAAGCTTGGTATTAATTTAGCTTCGCAAGATCTAAACGATGAGCAGTTGGTTCAGTTCTATTCAAACATGATAGGTCATTTTGGAGTTGGATATGATGTTTCGGAGGATACTAAGTATTTGGATAGTATGAAAAAATACCTTCCTGTTTCGATCGCCTTAGCTAGAAAATTAAACAAGAAAAACCGGATCGCTCAAAACTTCAGTATAATTGCCGGGATAAGTTGGATCGAAAAAAAATTTAACAAGGCTTTGTCTTATTGTGATAGCGCCTTAAGTTATCTCGACCGTAACAAAGATTTTAGGTCCCTCTGTCCGGTGTATCAAAAAAAATGTGATAATTATATTGATCTTAAAAACTATAAGCTAGCCCTTCAGTTCGCAGATTCCAATTTAATTTATTCAAGGAAAGATGGGGACGCTTTAATGGAAGCTGTTGCTTATGAAAGATTATACGAGTGTAATAAACTTTTAGGAAACCCGGAAGCAGCTTTAAATTATTATGAAAAAGCTTCTAAGATTAGGGATAGTCTTAGAACAAATGAGATAACAGAAACGGTTAATAACCTTGAGCAAAAGTACCAAAAGGCACAAAATGAGAAAAAAATAAGCGAATTAAATAAAGAGAACGAGATAGCGTCGTTGAACGTTAAATTTTTGGCAGTAGGGATATTAGCCGCATTTCTTATCATCCTTATTATCATTTTCTTTTATCGGCAATCTGTTCTAAAAAGTAAATTTAAAGATCTAGAAACAGAACAAAGGCTTAACCGCGCCCGAATGAATCCTCACTTTTTCTTTAATGCCTTATCTTCTATTCATACGTTATCTATGGATAAAGAAAATTTCCCTAAAGTTTCATCTTTGATCTCACAGTTTGCAAAGATCATGCGGCAGTCATTAGAGAGTACATATGATGAGTTAGTTACCATTGAAGATGAAGTTGTTTTCCTAAATAATTATCTTAATCTTCAAAGATCTCGCTTTCCTGATAAATTTGATCATGAAATTAGTGTTGGTGATAACATAGAGCAGGATGAACTTAAAGTTCCAGGCATGTTATTGCAACCATTTATCGAAAATTCGATCGAACATGGTTTTAAAAATTTAAGTTATAAGGCTAAATTATCCATTGCTTTTAGTAAAGATGTCGATCAACTAAAGGTTAGAGTTATAGACGATGGTAAAGGATTTAAAGTGGATGCTACTAAAAAGGAATATCCCTCAAGAGCAACTCAAATTATTACCGACCGCTTATTTCTTTTAAATAAGCAGCATGGATCTAATGCTCGATTTGAGATAAAAGAAAATGAAGATAAGGGCATATCTGTTATAGTTTATCTACCTATTATTTATAACAAATAGTATTTATCACTTATTAAAGATCCGTCGACAGTTATTAATAATGGTTTATCGGTTGATAAAGAACTAACGTTATTGGTTAAGTTCTGCGTAGCTTAGTGTAAATGAATTGACTTCATCTTTTAGCATAGATCTATGAGAGTACTAATAATTGATAATGAGGAGCAAATAAGGGAAGGTTTGAAAAAACAATTAAAAACCTATTGCCTTAATGTTAGCGAAATTGGCGAAGCGGATTGTGTGAAGATAGGCTCAAGGGCTATTGCTGAATTTAAGCCTGATCTGGTTTTTTTGGATGTTGAAATGGACGACGGCACCGGAATTGAATTAATAAAGCAACTTGGCCCATTTAATTTTCAATTAGTTTTTATTACTGCACATGATAAATATGCCATTAACGCTTTTAAGTTAAGTGCTATTGATTTTCTTTTAAAACCTATTGATTCCGAGGATCTCATCTTGGCAGTTAACAAAGCTGAAAAGAATCTTAAAAATAAAACGATAGAACATCAATTTCAGATCTTACAAGAGAGTTTGGGTTCTATAACAGTTAATGAAAAAAAGATCGTGCTTAAGGATAATGAATCTATTTATTTTGTAAAAGTATCTGATATTGTTCATTGCAAGGCTGAAGGTCCTTATACTGAATTTTATCTCATCCCTCAACAAAAAATAATCATATCAAGGAGCTTGAAAGAATACGAGGAGCTTTTGGAACCGTTTGGTTTTATTCGAACACATCATTCTCATCTCATTAATATAAAACGCATTGTCAGGTTTGATAAAGCCAATGGCGGAATGCTCATCCTTGAGAATAAGCAGGAAGTGCCTGTCTCGCAGCGAAAACGAGACCAGATCATGGTGCTTTTGAATAACATGTAGGATTCTTTTGAAAATCAGTTGATAAAGGAAGAACATCAGTTATTAAACTTCTACTGTCGACTGCTAAAACCCTTAAAAACTCATCTTAGTGTAGTTTAATTTTGATGAAGAATCAATAAATCTTCAAAAATGAAAACAACATCCGTAAATCTCTTTCAAATTGCAACAGTATGTTTAGTATTAAACCTAAATGCACAAAAGAACAATTTACCTACACTGAGTAATGTTTCTTTCCAAGAAAACAAAGGGCAGGTTTGTGATCAAGATCATAATCCTCGTCCGGATGTTCTATTTAGTGGAAGTGCGAATGGGATAAATTATCATTTGAAAAAGAATGGAATTAGTTATCAATTAAATAGGGTTGATTCCTGGAAGGAAATAAGGGATATTAAAACAAACGAAAAACAAAATGAAGTAGATCGATCAACTATTTATAGGATTGATCTGAATTGGTTAGGCATAAACAATAATTGCATCATTAATAAAGGAAATGTGAATGATGGGGTCAACAATTACTATTTAACTCAATGTCCTGAAGGTGCAGTAGGCGTTAAGAGTTACCAAAGTGTAACCTATAGTAACGTTTATAATGGTATTGATTTAAAATGGTATGATAATAAAGGTGAACTTGAATACGACTTTATCGTAAAGCCTAATTCTAACTACCATCAAATTAAATGGGAAATAGTTGGCGCACAAAAAATTCACATTAATAAAAATGGCGAATTGGTGATGAACACACCTCTTGGTATGATCATTGAAAAAGCTCCAACAGCCTATCAAAATGGGCGTAATATTAAGTCAGAGTGGGTTTTAGAAAAAAACATTATTTCATTTAAATTGGCCACCTATGACAAAACAAAAACTATTGTGATCGATCCACTGGTTAGAAAATGGGGTACTTATTATGGCGTTGTGAATGACGATGTTGGAAGAGATTGCGAAACCGACGCAAATGGTAATGTGTTTATGACTGGAAACACGGGTGGCGGAACAAGCACATTAATTGCAACTGTTGGTGGTCATCAAACAACATTCAATGGTGGAACCTACGATGCGTTTCTCGCAAAATTTAATAATGCCGGAGTAAGACAATGGGGAACATACTATGGAGGTAATGGAATTGAATATTCATTTTCGGTTAAAGTCGACGGCACGTCCGAATACATTTCGGGATTTACTGCCAGTACTGGTACCGTTATTGCAACACCAGGAAGCCATCAAACTACATTTGCCGGTTTCGAAGACGCATTTTTAGTAAAGTTTGATCAGAACGGTGTAAGACAATGGGGCACATTTTACGGTGGTACTAATGCAGATCGATCATATGGTTGCGCTGTTGACGCTGGTGGGAATGTTTATATTTGCGGATACACAAATTCTACTCTTCTTGGCGAAATTGCTACACCAGGCGCACATCAAACAGTATGTTCTGCTGCAGACGATGCTTTTCTTGTAAAATTTAATAGTGCAGGCGTTCGCCAATGGGGAACTTATTATGGAGGTACCGGCGGAGAGAACGGTTGGGGATGTGCAACAGATGGATTAGGAAAAGTATATTTAACAGGTAGAACTCAAACATCAACAGGAACTGTTATAGCTACACCTGGTAGCCATCAACCACTTTATAGCGGAGGGGTTAATTTTGATTCTTTTTTGGTTCAATTTAACTCATTAGGTGTTCGGCAATGGGGAACATATTGTGGAAGCACCGGTGCGGAATCTGGAAACGCGTGTTTAGGTGACGCAACTGGTAATGTATATTTAGTTGGAGAAACATCTTCGCCAACAACAACACTTATAGCTTCGGCAGCATCTCACCAAACCGTATTTGCAGGCGGTGCCTATGATTGCTTTGTATTAAAATTTAATGCGGCAGGCACAAGACAATGGGGTACTTATTTTGGAGGCACAGGCGATGATTATGGTTATGCATGTGCGCTTGATTTTTCTGGCAACTTGTTAATAGCAGGGAGCGCTACAAGCTCTAGCAGTATTTCTACCGTAGGATCGCATCAAGTAGCATTATCCGGAATAGCTGATGGTTATTTGGCAAATTTCAATAGTGCGACAGGAACAAGAAATTGGGGTACATATTACGGCGGAACAGGATTAGATTATTCGCGAGGATGCGCTGCTGATAATAATGGTTACATATATCTAACAGGTCAAAGTAATTCGGCAAACGGAATTTCAACTGCAGGTGCTCATCAAATCACAAATGCAGGTCTTTATGATGCATTTTTAACTCAATTCACAGATTGTTCAACTACAACCCTTGGTATTAGTGCAAGTTCCAACTCAATTTGTTCAGGGCAATCTTCAGTACTAACCGCAACGGGATTAGGTTTCACAACTTATACTTGGAGCACAGCTGCTACAAATTCTGTAATTGTTGTTTCGCCGAGTGTAACAACTATATACACTCTAGCGGGGGGCACAGGAACAATAGCTTGCGATGCAACAAGCACATTTACTTTAAATGTAACCACCACACCAACTGTAAGTGTGAACAGCCCCTCCATTTGTTCAAGTTCAACTGTGGTGTTAACGGCAAGTGGCGCAACTACATATAGCTGGAGTACAAGCGCAATAACTTCAACAATTTCTGTGAGTCCTATTATTACAACAATGTATACTGTGACTGGTAATAATGGCAATTGTTCAAATTCCAAAACATCCACAGTTACTGTTGTTACTACGCCTACAGTTTCCGTAAATAGTACGAGCATATGTTCAGGTAATCCAACTATTTTGACTGCTAGTGGAGCATCAACTTATAGCTGGAGTACATCTGCAACCACATCAACTATTTCTGTAAATCCTAGTTCAACAACCGTTTATACCGTAACCGGTAACAATGGCGCATGCAGTGATGTAAAAACTTCAACAGTAAATGTTACAACAACACCAACAGTGGTTGTCACGCCTTCAACTGCAGTTCATTGCATAGGATCTAATTCAACATTGATCACCGCAACGGGCGCTACCACATACTCATGGAACACAACTGCAACTACAAATACGATCTCGGTTAGCCCAACGGTCAACACCACATATACAGTTACAGGTTATAATGGCTCTTGTGTAAACACTAAAACCGTTTTTCTTAATGCATGGGCAACCCCAACAGTACTGGTTAGTGGTATGCCAACACAAACCTATTGTACCGGAACCACATTAACTCTTACAGCCTTTGGAGCAAGCACATATACATGGAGTAACGGACCACTCACATTTAGTAATGTTGTTTCTCCAACAGTCACAACTAATTATACGGTAACGGGTTCAAATGGTCAATGTATTGATGATTATATTGTAACTGTTAGTCCAATTACAACACCAACTGTGAATCTAAGTACATCTTCGCCTTCAATTTGCACAGGAGGTTCAGCAACTTTAACGGCGAATGGTGCAACTACATATTCATGGAATACGAGTGCAACAACTTCTTCAATTTCAGTAAGCCCTGTTGTAAATACAAGTTACACCGTTACAGGATACAATGGAGCTTGCATCAATACAAAAACGATCAACATTGGTATTTCAACAACAATAACCGTGTTGGCTTCATCAAACCCGACAGCAATTTGCCCGGGTTCATCGGCAACTTTAACTGCTAACGGTGCGTCAACTTATACTTGGGATACTTCATCAAATGCCATCTCAATTGTTGTTTCACCAACAGCGCCAACAACCTATACGGTAAGTGGTAATAGTGGATCGTGTTTTGGCACAACAACTCTAAATTTAGTTGTAAATCCAAACCCAACTGTAAATGTAGTTTCATCTGCGAGTGTACTATGCGTAGGACAAACCGCCACCTTAACAGCAACAGGCGCTAACACATATACGTGGGATACCAGCGATAACACTGCTATAATAACGGTTACGCCTTCCGCAACAACCGTATATACGGTAACAGGTTATACAGGCTTTGGATGCTCAGGCATAACTTCATTCACACAAACAGTTTCGCCATGCACAGGCTATGATGTCATAAGCGCTTATGAAAATTATATTTCAATTTATCCTAATCCCGCCTCAACACTTGTAAATATTAAAACGAACCTTGATAATTTTGAAATTAGTGCACATGATGTTCTTGGGAAATTGGTCTTTGAAAGCAGATCAAATTCAAACAAATTAATTATAGATACCGAAAAATTTGATAAGGGTGTATATCTGATAACTATTCGCTCAGGTCAGATCCGAATAAACAAAAAATTAATTATTGAATAAAAGGGCACAGACAAATAATTAATTTCTGATCATAAATAAATGAAAAAGATAATAATTCTACTTATAACCATTTTATTGACAGTCGATCTCAATTCGCAAGTGGATGAGAAGGCGATCTATGATAAATTAGATGTTTTTTTAAGAAAAAATTTAAATGAATTTAAAAATGGAAGCAAACCACCAACAACTAGTGGCTTAGAAAAGTCTGTTGTAGATTTTGAAAATGAATTTTCTACTTTCTGCGAAAAAGATCTGTCAGAATCTTCTGTAAAAAGTAAAGCTCTTTACAAAGCAGAAGATGAATGGAAATATGGCAAGGCTGATCCGGGTCACATTTCCAGTATGGAAAATTACGGCGGCAAAGAGGAGAATTCTGAATGGGCCGTGTTCAATTATTATTACATGAGACTAATTTATGCGAAATGGTCTACGATAAGTAAAACATTTCCAAATAGCAAAACACTTTTAGATGCCGCGAAAAGATCGGAAAACGTTTATAAGAAAATGGGAAGTAAGGAGGAAGCAGAGAAAGGAGCCGAGATTGCAAAGGCAGATCATTTAGCAAAAGTGAAAATGGACCCCGCAACCGCTAGTGATCCCGAATTGGAAGCTCAAATAAAAAAGGCTTTAGGAAAAACAACGTTTGGTGAAGGAAGGACGGTTGTAAAAGTAAATCTCCACAATAAAGACTGGAACATTAAACGTAACGCGTTAACAAGCGTTATATTAAGCAGAAGTAAGAATTTCTCGGCAGTAGTGAAAGAAAAGGATGGAAGTTGCACTCTGATCAGATATACAAGCTATAAGCAGGATTATATTGGGAGTAGTTATGGAAATGGATATGTTTACATGGGACAAGCTGATAAGATCCCTTGTGAGAACGTGAATAAATAGGAGTAAATAAAAAGATAGTACTTGTTGCTATTGGTGTACGAAATGAGCGCTATTCTGAGCATTCATTTTTTTATTATCTTCATCCTATAGAAATGAAACACATCATTCTCCTTCACGGCGCCCTCGGAGCAAAAGATCAACTAGAACCTTTAAAAGAAACTCTTTCTAATTTAAATTACCAAGTATTTTCGTTCTCATTTTCGGGGCATGGTAAAATACCGTTTCAAAATGAATTTGGAATAAAACAGTTTGCAAATGAATTAAAGAATTTTATTTCTGAACATAAATTAAAGCAACCACATGTCTTTGCTTACAGCATGGGCGGTTATGTGGCTCTCTATCTCGCATCGCAAAAAATTAATTTGTTGGGTAATATTATTACGTTGGGTACAAAATTCAGTTGGACCAAGGAAATTGCTCAAAGAGAAATAAAACAACTCGATCCAAAAATAATTTTAGAAAAAGTCCCAAAGTTTGCAGAGGCTTTAAAACAGCGACATGGTGATGATTGGGAATTACTTTTAGAGAGAACCGCCGACATGATGGTGAGTCTGGGAAATATCAATATTTTGAACTCGGAACTATTTTTAAAAATTGAGAATAAAGTACTTATAGGTTTAGCAGATAAAGATTCGATGGTAACAGCCGAAGAAACTACGACTGTGATCGAACAAATACAAAATGCAAGCAGATATACACTTCATGAGACCAAACACCCAATAGAAACTGTTGATGTGAATTCTTTAGCCGGCATCATCGATCGCTTTCTGCAATAATTTCTCTACATTTATAAAAAGAGAGTGTTGGATAATTCCAATATATCATTCAAGGAAATTGTGGATGCGCATAAAGTACGCGTATTTAATACCGCCATTTCTTTTTTGCAAAATAAGGAGGATGCCGAAGATCTTACACAAGAAGTTTTTATTGAAGTGTATCATTCTCTGGAAAAATTCAAAGGCGAATCATCTATTTCCACATGGATCTATCGCATCACCGTAAATAAAAGTCTAGATCATTTACGTAAAAAAAATACGAAGAAACGTTTTGGTTTTATAACATCACTTTTTAATAAAGAAAGTGGTGAAGTAAATATTGATGCAGGTCATTTCGATCATCCCGGTATCTTATTAGAAAAAAAAGAAAATGCTCGACTTTTGTTTGATGCCATAGAACAATTACCCGAAAATCAAAAAACAGCCTTTATTTTGTTTCATATCGAAGAACTTTCACAAAAGGAAATTGGGGCAGTTATGAATCTGAGTGCCAGGGCTGTGGAGTCGTTAATTCAGCGAGCAAAAGCAACTTTAAGAATAAAATTGAAAGATATTTATAAAAAACGAGGGATTTAATAAGTAATAACGTCTAAACTTATATTACGTGGAAAAACAGGATCACATAAACGAAATTTTTGAATGCACAAAAGGAATGCAAAAAGCAGAACCTTCACCATTCTTATTTGAGCAAATTACGGCACGAATTTCAAAAGGGGAAAAAGAAAGTGTAGAGGTAAACCCATTTGTAAAATGGGGCTTCGCAACTCTTGTAGTTACTATTTTATTACTTAATGTATTTTCTATTGTAAAGACCAATACAAATGTTTCGGAGGAAAACTCAATGAGTTATTTTAATAACATAAAAACCTATAATTATTAAAATGGAGAATAAGAATTATAGCATATTAAAATGGAGTATCATCATTTTAGCAATATTAAACATTGCTCTATTGGTAAACATGTGGATGAAACCCGGTCGTCATGGTCCTCCTATGGACGGTCCAAAAGAAAGGATCATTAAAGAATTAGAATTCAGCGATGCTCAAATATTAAAATACAACGAAATGGTAGATGCGCACCGTAAAGGAATGCGTGATCTGGAAGAAAAGGGAAGAGAAATGCGCCAAAATTATTTTAAGTTGATGACCTCCGATACTTTGGATAGAAAATCAAAAGAAGAATTTGAAATTGCCATTGCCGAAAATCAAAAAGGAATTGAAACTATTACCTTTGATCATTTTAGGCTTGTTAGAGTTTTATGTAATGATGAACAGCGAAAGAAATTTGATAGAATAATTGGTGATGTGCTCAAAAATATGCGTGGTCCGCACAGCCCTCCGCCGCCAAGGCCTTAAGCTTTATTTGCTAAATTAAAGGCACTAAAATGACACAATTAAAACTTTACTTTATTTTTATTCTGTTTACGGTTTTGTCTTCTCGTGCTCAAAAAAATGTGGGCACATTAATTATCAATATTCATCCGGTTTTTGACGGAAAGGAACTTGTGCTTTCGGAAAATGCCTATGTAAATGCAAACGGTGATAGTATCTATATAGATACCTTTAAATTTTATTTTAGTAATTTATGTTTGTCAGGAACAAAACCGTTTTGTGAAAAAGAAAGCTATCATTTAATTGACGCCGAAAATATCTCTACACTTTCATTTACGTTAAAAGATATTCCAATTGCAAATTATTCTGAGCTTTCGTTCGAGATCGGTGTTGATAGTTTAAAGAATACGAAAGGAGTTTTAACAGGCGATCTTGATCCCATCAAAGGAATGTATTGGGCCTGGAACACCGGCTATATTGCAGCTAAGCTAGAGGGTCATTCTAAAGTTTGCAAAACATTACACAATGCTTTTGAATTTCATATTGGTGGTTATTTGCAGCCTTATCGGTCGTTAAGAAAAAATAAGATCTCCGTTGGAAATTTGCAAATAAGTTCAACTGCTGTAAATACCTTGGAGCTTTATGCTGATGCGGCTGAATGGTTCAAAACGCCTGAGAAAATAGACGTATCTAAAATAAATAGTATTGTGCTTCCAAATAAGCAATCGGTGATGATGGCTGATAATTATAAGGACATGATAAAATTTAAAAAGTGAAAATATCGAAAGGAAATAATTTTGTGTTAGGAATGATCATTATTTTGATCTTCTCTGCGTTTATTCTTACCAAAGAAGAAAAACTAAAATTTGAGATCCCCAAAGGTTGGCCAAAACCTAATTACGATCTCAAAACAAATCCTTTAACGCAAGAAGGATTTGAATTAGGGAGAGAATTGTTTTATGATCCTATCCTTTCATCCGACAGTTCAATCTCCTGTTCGAGCTGTCATTTATCTTATACATCTTTCGCTCACACCGATCATCGCTTAAGCCATGGTATAAATGGTTTGATCGGAACACGAAATTCTCCTGCACTCATAAATCTAGCTTGGAATACTTCTTTTATGTGGGATGGAGGCGTAAATAATTTAGAATCACAACCTATTAATCCAATTACAAGTAAAATTGAAATGAATAGCAGCTTAACCGATGTTGTAAAAAAATTAAATGCTTCGGCTAAATACCGAAAATTGTTCTTTACTGCGTTTAAAGATAGTGTTGTCAATACACAAAAACTTTTTCGAGCTATGGCACTTTTTACGGGAAATTTAATTTCATGTAATTCAAAATACGATAGTGTGATGCGAAAAGAAAAAAATGTTCAGTTCACTTCTGCTGAAGCAAAAGGATATATCTTATTCAAAAAGAATTGCTCTTCTTGTCACACTGAACCTCTTTTTACAAATGGTTTGTTTGAAAATAATGGCTTGGGAATGGACACGGCGTTAAAAGATCTGGGACGAATGAGAATTACTTCTTTATCCAAAGATTCACTCAAATTTAAGGTGCCAACACTTCGCAATATTGAATTCTCTTTCCCTTACATGCACGATGGTCGTTTTAAACGACTATCGGAGGTTTTAAAACATTATACAACGGGGGTTCAAAAGAGCAAAACGCTATCTCCGATCCTTGATAAACCCATTGTTTTAACATCTGATGAACGAGTTGATCTAATGGCATTTTTGCTAACTTTAAGCGATAAAGCCTTCATTTACAATGCTAATTACGCTTTCCCTAAAAATAACAACAAATAAACGAGGGATACGCTTTTAAAACACGTCTAATAATAAAAACCCAACATATGAAATCTAAAATAACGATACTTTCAACGATCTTTATCCTTGGTTCTGTAATTGTAAAAGCGCAATTAAGTCCTGCTATAACTTCTTGGTTGCAAAATAATACAGTTACCGGTCGCCATTATATAAATGGAAATCCAACACCAATTGTAGATGCAGATCTTGCCAATTGCCAAATGGTGCAATATTCTGCAAGTTGGGTTTATGTTACAACAAAGGGAATTCCTGCTTATATCAGTGGTCCATTTTTAGATGGCAATCCTTCTTTCGCAACAAATCAAAATGCAATTTTTAAATTCCCATTAGCGCCCGTACAAAATACAGGAACACCAATTTCTACAACCATGGGAAATATTGGAGTTTTTATTAATGGTGTTGCTTTATTTGATTATCGTGATAGTGTGTCGTGGCAAAATTCAACAAATTCGTTAAAGGGCGGTCCTTTAGGCGGAATGGGGGATGGCGTTTGGAATCGTGATGCAGTTGTTGGAGAGCGAATTGGTTTTGACTGTTCAAAAGGACATCCTGCCATGGGAAATTATCATCACCATCAAAATCCAAGTGCGTTTAAATTTGATCTTACCGTGATCTCAACTGTTTGTGTAATTTATAATTCCGATGGTTTATATGCGATCGATAGCACACAACATTCGCCATTAATTGGTTTTGCTTATGATGGATATCCAATTTACGGGGCTTATGCTTATAAAAATGCGAATGGCACCGGGGGAATTGTGAGAATGAAATCGAGTTATACCTTAAGAAGCATTTCTGTTAGGACAACTTATGCAGGAAGCACAGTTGCTGTTACACCCGGTCCGGCTGTAAGCGGAACATATCCACTTGGATATTTTAAAGAAGATTACCAATACAATACAACTTCGACTTTAACCCCAGATTATTTGGATGATCATAACGGACGTTTTTGTGTAACACCTGAATATCCTGCAGGAACCTATTGTTATTTTGCAACGGTAACGAATGCTTGGAATTCAGCTTACCCCTATGTAGTAGGCCCAACATTTTATGGAACAAAAGTTGCAGCAAAAGTTACTTCCATTGGTGAAGCTACTACCACGTACACTCTTCCAACCGGTATAAGTAAGAATACTATCAAGGATTTTAATGTGATGGTATTTCCAAATCCTGCCAGTGATATGATCATGGTGCAATTAAATAATTTAACTAAAGAAAATGTGAGTATCGAATTGTATGATATGAGCGGAAAATTAGTTCAAAAAACATCAGTTTACCAAGGAAGTACTACAGCATATATAGATCTTAAAATGATCTATGACGGGCAGTATATTGTAAAAGTTTCTGACGGGAATTCGGTCCTGAGTAAAAAGATCTTGGTACAGCGTTAAAAAATAATACTGGATGCTAAAAGGTCGTTGCGTTTGTAACGACCTTTTTATTTTTTATAGATCAAAGCAACTGCATAAGCATTCACACCTTCTTCATTTCCAACATAGCCAAGTTTTTCGTTGGTGGTTGCTTTAATCGAAACGCAATCAATATCCACTTCCAAAATTGGTGCAATTATTTTTTGCATCGCTTCAATATGCGGATTTATTTTTGGAGCCTCCATGGCAAGTGTAGAATCAATATTTCCAATGGCGTAGTTCTTTTCCTTTAAAAGTTTCACAACATCCTTTAATAAAACTTTACTATCTGCATTTTTATACTTTTCATTGGTATTTGGGAAATGAAAACCTATGTCTCTTAAGTTTGCAGCACCTAACAAAGCATCGCAAATAGCGTGAAGCAAAACATCGGCATCGCTATGCCCATCGCAACCCGAGTGATGATCAATTTTTACTCCGCCTAACCAAAGCGTTCTTCCTTTTTTTAAAGGATGTACATCGTATCCAAATCCTATTCTGAAATTCATCATTAATTTTTTAATTTACAATTTGTATCTCCTGCCGATAAACTTTCGCAACTTTTCTTAGCCTGGTGTTTTGTTGTATGCTCAAGTGTTCCTGAATCATATTTGCCATTGGAATTTGTACATTCGCATGTATGATCTTTTTTACATGAAGTAAAAATAAAGATCACAAAAAATAATATGTAAATAAATTTACTCAACTGCTTTTACTCCCGGTAAACTTCCTTGCTCAATATATTCTAAAAGTGCACCACCGCCTGTGCTTACATAACTCACTTTATCAGCTAAATGATATTTATTGATAGCTGCCACGCTATCTCCGCCACCAATTAAGCTGTAAGCGCCATTTTTAGTAGCTTCTGCAATGGCTAATGCGGCTTGTTTGGTGCCATTCTCAAAATTACTCATTTCAAAAACACCCATTGGACCGTTCCATAAAATGGTCTTTGACTTTTTTATCACTTCGTCATTCATTTTAATTGTTTCCGGTCCAGCATCTAATCCCATCCAACCATCGGGAATTTCTCTGATCTTACTTTCTTTGAAATTAGCATCGTTAGAAAAATTATCGGCAATAATAGCATCTGTAGGAATATAAAATGTAACTCCTATCTCTTTTGCTTTTTGTAAAATGTTCTTTGCAGTTTCTAAACGATCATCTTCACACAATGATTTTCCTATATGACCACCCATCGCTTTCACAAAGGTAAAAGCCATTCCCCCGCTAATTAAAATATTATCAGCTTTATTCATCAATTGCTCAATGATCAAAATTTTATCACTCACTTTTGCGCCGCCAATAATTGCTGTAAATGGTTTTGCGGCATGATTCAATACTTTATCAATGCTGGCAACTTCTCCTGCCATCACATAACCCAAACATTTATTTTCGGGAGTAAAAAATTTTGCGATCACAGCCGTAGAAGCATGCGCACGATGTGCAGTTCCAAATGCATCATTTACATATACAGTTCCGTGTTTACTTAATAGTTGAGCAAATTTCTCATCACCTTTTTCTTCTTCCTTATAAAAACGAAGATTTTCCAATAGCATTACTTCTCCGGTTTTAAGTGAAGCTGATCTTTCAAATGCTTCTTCACTAATGCAATCATCCACAAAAGATACATTTACTCCTAATGCTTTTGAAACGTTTCCAACAATATGCTTTAACGAGCATTTATTTGTAGGACCATCTTTTGGTCGGCCCAAATGCGACATCAACACAATACTTCCACCATCCTTCAATATTTTTTTAAGCGTTGGAATGGCAGCTTTGATACGCGTTTCATCTGTAACATTAAATGTACTATCTAAGGGAACATTAAAATCAACACGGATCACCGCGCGTTTA
Organism: Sphingobacteriaceae bacterium; assembly: GCA_023251775.1. Lineage (GTDB taxonomy): Bacteria > Bacteroidota > Bacteroidia > B-17B0 > Aurantibacillaceae > Aurantibacillus. The sequence continues at coordinate 15,884 of JAHEYC010000063.1, forward strand.
CCTGAGAAATTTATAGAGTCAATTGTTTTCATTTTCAAGTCCTAATTCATCATTCAAAATTCATCATTCATAATTATTTTTTCCCCGTGCTCCCAAACCCTCCTGCACCTCTACTGCTATCTTCCAAAACTGTTACCACTTCCCATTTAGCTACTTCATGTTTTGCGATCACCATTTGCGCAATGCGCTCGCCGTCGTTAATTACAAAATCTGTATTGGATAAATTCACCAGCAAAACCTTTACTTCTCCACGATAATCGGCATCAATTGTTCCGGGCGAATTTAAAACGGTTAATCCATTTTTAAATGCTAAACCGCTGCGGGGACGAATTTGCGCTTCAAAACCAATTGGTAGTTCCATAAACAAACCGGTTGCTACTAAAGTTCTTTCTAATGGTTTTAAAGTGATCGGCTCGTTTAAATTTGCGCGCAGATCCATACCTGCGGCATGTTCGGTTGCATATTCAGGTAAAGGATGTTTACTCCGGTTTATTAATTTGATCGTTGGCACCTGTACTTTTATTAAAGTTTTTCAGGTTAGAAAATTCCAACTTATAGAAGAAGAAAACAAATAATACTACTAACAAATTATTCAAAATTAGCTTTAGGTACTTGTTATCAAGGCCTTGCCACACTAAGGAAAGGAAATAAAGTCCTACCGCAAGAGCAAAGAACACACTAATGGCCCTCACATTGTATTTTACCGGGTAATATTTTTGCCCAATGATGTAGGAGATCACCATCATGGCACCATACGCCGCAAATGTTGCCCAAGCGCAAGCCATGTATCCAAATTTTGGAATAAACGCAAAGTTGATGATCAATGTGATGGCTGCTCCAATAATAGTGATAGTTGCTCCAAATTTTGTTTGTCCTGTTAGTTTATACCAAATACTCAAATTATAATACACACCAATGAATAAATTGGCTAATAATAAAATTGGGACCACCGCTAAACCTTCCCAATAATTTGGACTAATGATCAAGCGTTTAATGATGGTTAAGTTCATCATGGTAACCAAAAAAATGAAAGAGCAAAATATCACAAAGGCTTTCATCACAAATGCGTAGATCTTTTTTGAATCTTTGTCTTTAGCACTATTAAAGAAAAATGGTTCGGCTGCATATGAAAATGCCAACCTAAAGATGGTCATGAGCATAGCAATTTTATAACAAGCACCATAAATTCCTTGCGCGTATTGTCCTTCGTAACCGGGTAAAAGTTTTTTTAGAATGATGCGATCAAAAGTTTCGTTCACCATGCCGGCCAAACCGAGAATAAGCAATGGCCATGAATACGAGAACATTTCTTTCCATAATACTTTATCGAAAGCGAATCTAAAGAATTTGAATTGCGGTGCTAAAAAAATAAGGGTCACAAAATTTGCGATCACGCCTGCTAAGAAGGAGTAACCTATTCCAATTTGTGGATCGTATAAGGAAGCCAATGTTCCCGGCTCATTTTGTTCATATGCATTTTTACAGAGCACAAAAAAGAAAACATGCAATCCCACATTCACAAAAACATTTAATGCTTTTAAGAGTGCAAAATTTATGGCTTTGTTATTGATACGCAAGCGTGCGAAAGGAATTGCCATGATCGCATCTGTTGCAAGGATCATGATGGTCCAGTAAATATATTTGAGTTTGTCGGGATATTGCAACCAATTGGCAATGGGTTGTGCAAAAACAAAAAGGATCACACCAAATCCCACCGAAGAAATAATAAGTGATGTTAATGCAGTATTGTAAACACTTTCTTTGTCTTCTTTTTTTGTGGAGAAATTAAAAAAAGCAGTTTCCATTCCGTAAGTGAAGATCACATTCAAAAAAGCGATATAAGCGAAGATCTCCGAATTAACGCCAAACTCAACCGGCTTTTGAAAAATATAGGTGAGTAATGGTGTAAGAAGAAAATTCAAAAAACGCGGCAGTATGGTACCAAGACCATAAATGACCGTTTGTCCTGCAAGTTTTTTAAGTGGATTCGACACGTTTTTCTCTTTACTAAACTGTAAGCGAGTTCTAGAAATTTGGTTTTTTTAGGCGAACGAGATTTTTAAAACGCAGAATACTTATGTATTTGAGGATTTAAAAATCGAAGTTTAACGACAAAAAAGCAATTTATAGAACTCGCTTATAAAAATAGGTTTTCCACAATAGGAATAGAACGACGAAGTGGTTAAGATATTAACCACATTACCCTAATAAAAGTTAATTTTAGATGGAGCCAATAACGGATTGAGAGCCTTTAACAACATCGCCAATTTTGACGTTGAGCTTAGTGTCTAAAGGCAAAAAAAGATCAACGCGCGAACCAAATTTGATAAAACCCATTTGCTCGCATTGCTTTGCTTGGTCACCTTCTTTGCAATACCAAACAATTCGGCGTGCTAAAGCTCCGGCAATTTGGCGAAAAAGAACTTTTTTACCGTTTGGATGTTCAACAACGATAGTGGTTCGTTCATTATCAGTACTGCTTTTTGGTTCCCAAGCTGCTAAAAATTTACCGGAATGGTATTTGAAAAAAGAAACTTTCCCTGAAATAGGAAAACGATTGATGTGCACATTAAGTGGCGACATAAAAATAGAAACCTGCAAGCGTTTATCTTTGAAATATTCGTTTTCTTCGGTTTCTTCTACCACCACAACTTTGCCATCGGCAGGGGCAATAATTTGACCTTCGTTAATGGTAAATTCACGTGAAGGGTCTCTAAAAAATTGTAGAATGATGATGATCAAAAAACAACTCAAAACATACGCAAACCATTGCGCAACAAGGAACTCAGGGAAAAAGTATTTTGCTATAAAAATGATTATGGCGCTGAAAACCAGTACTATAAATAAACTCGGCCAACCTTCCTTGTGAAATGTCATTAGGGATCTAAAATTTTGTTCAAATATAAGGGTTTATAACCAATAAAATTGTGATTAAATATCTTGTTAAATTAACTGTCTTTTCTAAATTTGTGAACGCTTTAAAAAAGCGATCCTTAAAACACACAAACTATGAGCAAAATTAAAGTAGCTAACCCCGTGGTTGAACTAGACGGCGACGAAATGACCCGCATTATCTGGAAATTTATTAAAGACAAATTGATATTGCCATACTTAGATCTGGATATTAAATATTACGATCTTGGCGTTGAACATCGCGATGCTACCAACGATCAGGTAACTATTGATTCGGCCGAAGCTATTAAAAAATATAATGTTGGAATTAAATGTGCTACCATCACACCCGATGAAGAGCGTGTAAAAGAATTTAAATTAAAACAAATGTGGAAATCGCCTAACGGAACCATCCGTAATATTTTAGATGGAACTGTTTTCCGCGAACCAATTGTTTGCAAAAATGTTCCGCGTTTAGTTCCAAATTGGACAGCGCCTATTTGCATTGGTCGTCACGCTTTTGGTGATCAATATCGCGCAACTGATTTTGTTACTAAAGGAAAAGGAAAATTAACCGTTACTTTTACTCCCGAAGGTGGTGGAGCTCCACAATCGTTCGAGGTATTTAATTTTAAAGGCGATGGCGTTGCATTAACCATGTATAATACGGATGAGTCGATCAAAGGATTTGCGCACTCATGTTTTAATACAGCTTTAGCAAAAGGATGGCCTTTGTATCTATCAACTAAAAATACCATTCTAAAAAAATACGATGGACGTTTTAAAGATATTTTCGAAGAGATCTACCAAAAAGAATTCAAAGCAAAATTTGATGCAAAAGGAATTGTATACGAACATCGTTTAATTGATGATATGGTTGCATCTGCTTTAAAATGGCACGGAAATTTTGTTTGGGCTTGTAAAAATTATGATGGCGATGTTCAGTCGGATACAGTGGCGCAAGGTTTTGGTTCGTTAGGATTAATGACATCTGTTTTAGTTACTCCAGATGGAAAAACTATGGAAGCAGAAGCAGCGCATGGAACAGTTACGCGTCACTACCGCGATCACCAAGCGGGTAAACCAACATCTACAAATCCAATTGCAAGTATTTTTGCGTGGACAAGAGGTTTGGAATTCCGCGGTAAATTAGATAATAATAAAGAGCTGATCGATTTTTGTCATTCCTTAGAAAGAGTATGTGTTGAAACTGTTGAGAGTGGTAAAATGACCAAAGACCTGGCAGTTTGTATCCACGGCAATAAAGTAAAACTAGGAGAACATTATTTAAATACAGAAGATTTTTTAAATGCTTTAGATGAGAATCTTAAAAAAGCATTAAAGAAACAACTCGCTTAAAATTAAAAGCCTCGAAGAGATTCGGGGCTTTTTTGTTTTAGCTTAGTTTCAATATCCTATACTCCACTTTATTAAACTCAAACTTTTCGCCCTCTTTGAATTTTGAGAACTGTTCGCCTAAGGGAGATTGTAAGGAGATACAAATGATCTCGCGCTCATCAATAATTAATTTGCCAAGGTTAGAGGATACAAAAAAGAAACCTCTGTTAGTTTCAATTAAACTTCCCAAACCAACCGAATCATTTTGTTTTGAAACATCAATTCTCGAAATTAAATTATTTTGATTTTCCCATTCGTGTAATTGCTTTCCTAATTTCTCTTGTTCCAAATGCACCATGGCGCGTCCTGTTTCATGTTTATCGCCGGCGCTGCTTTTAATTTCGGCATTGGCCGATTCGCTGAGCTCATTAACAGCATCATTCAATTGGGTGATCTTATAATGGATCACTTGCTTACACGCTGTTAATATGGAATTTTTAAAACTCATTTAAAATGTAATGGGCATTGTCATATTTTTGCCATCACGGATCACTTCTACCTCAGTAGTATCTCCTTTTTTTAAACTCGTAAGGGCCTTCATATAATCTTGCATATTTTTTATTTTTATTTGCCCTAAACGGATCACTACATCTCCTTTTAAAATTCCTGCTTTTGATGCAGGTTTTCCATCAGTCACGCCGTCAATATGTAAACCTTCCCCTTCGTAAGTATAATCGGGCATTACACCCATAGTAACTTTAAAGGCCGATTTTTTTGAATCCACAACACGCGTTTTTGTGAAGGTTAATTTTGGATAGCGAAATGTTTTTTCGATGGTAGCGATGATGTATTCCAGAACAGCTGCTTCGCCTTTATAATTCACTTTTTCAATATCATCACTTGGTTTGTGATAATCGCTATGTTGTCCTGTGAAATAATGTAGCACAGGAATATCTTTTAAATAAAATGAGGTTTGATCACTCGGACCAATTCCACTACTATCTTTTATTATTTTAAATTCGCTTTTTAATGAATCGATCAATGGAACCCAAACCGGCGAAGTTCCAACCCCGTAAATAAGAACTTTTTTTGTAGAATCATTCAAACGTCCTATCATATCCATATTTAGCATATAGTTTATGGTAGAAAGATCAACATCAGGGTTCTCGCAATATTTTTTACTTCCCAACAATCCTAATTCTTCTCCGCTGAAACAAATAAATAAAATATTGAAAGGTTCTGTTTTTTTATTGTTCGAAAAATAATTGGCCAATTCTATAACCCCTGCAGTTCCGCTGGCATTATCATCGGCACCATTATGAATTTTTCCTTCGGGATTTGCATCCAAACTATTGTGATCATGGCCTAATCCCAAATGATCGTAATGCGCGCCAATAACAATGGTATATTTTGCTTGGTTGTTCAAATAACCTATAACGTTGTTAGCACTTTTTTCTATAAGATCTTTAGTGCCGGTATCGTGCGGGTTGGAGTTGTATTTATACTTGAACGGTTTTAAATAAGAATTATTGAAATTACTTAAACCAAATGCTTTGAATTGTTTGGCAATATAATTGGCGGCCAATAATTCTTCGGGGCTTGAAGTCCCTCTTCCTTTTAATTCATCGGAGGCTAAATACGAAATATGTTTTTTTATGGATTCCGATCTAACGTTTTGCCCAAGGCAAATAGTACTCAGAACTATAAAAAGAGTAGCGAGAAAATTTTTCATATGCTGTTTTGTTTTATAACACTTTGCTTTGGCAAACAAAGTTGGAGCGAGGTACTGATGTTTTTGCTATGGCATTAAAGCCACCATCAACTTCTTTAAAATTATGAATACCTCTTGATTTTAAAATGCTCGCAGCGATCATGCTTCTGTATCCGCCCGCACAATGCAGAAAAAATGGTTTATCGTTGGTTACTTCTGCGAACCAACTATTTATTTGATCCAAGGGTTTACTGTAAGCTTCGTTAACATGTTCGGCCGCGTATTCTGTTTCTTTGCGAACATCGATCACCGTATCCTTTTCAATGTTCACTTCTTTCGCAAATTGTTCGGAGCTTATTCTATTCACAGTATCAATTTCTTTTCCAGCTTTTTTCCATTCTTCAAAACCGCCTTTTAAATGACCTATCACATTATCAAAACCAACTCTGCTCAAACGTGTAACACTTTCCTCTTCTTTTCCCGGA
>JAHEYC010000064.1 GCA_023251775.1 Sphingobacteriaceae bacterium
ATATGAAATATGATACTGCTATTTCAAAATTAAAAATTCCGGCACTTGCATTAAGTTACTTGGCAGCTGACCGAATTTGTGCAGAGTTTGATCTGTTTGGTAAAGTTAAATTGCACATCGAAACATTTTGTAAAACTTTACCGGATGCTCCTTCATTTAATGTGATAGGAGAAATAAAAGGATCGGAAAAACCAAATGAATATATAATTTCAGGCGGACATTTGGATAGTTGGGATAACGGTCAGGGCGCGCATGATGATGGCGCAGGAGTTGTACAAACTATTGATGTAATGGGAATGTTCAAAAAAATGGGCATCAAACCTCGTCATAGCATTAGAACAGTTTGTTTTATGAATGAAGAGAATGGATTAGGTGGTGCAAATGCATATTTCAAAGAAACGGAAGAGAAAAAACTCAAACATATTGCAGCACTTGAAACCGATGCAGGTGGATATACGCCTCGTGGTTTTGGAGTAGATACAACAAAAGGCATGCATAAAATGGTCTCTAAATGGGCGCCATTATTTAAACCTTATTTTATTGAGAACATTAAAATTGGAGGAGGAGGAGCAGATATTGGTCCTTTGGAGAAATTAGGAGTGCCTTGTATTGGTTTTGAACCCGATAATCAACGATATTTTGATATTCATCACACGGCCGACGATACATTTGACAAGGTACACAAGCGCGAACTGGAACTGGGCGCCGCTGCTATAGGAGGTTTGATCTATCTTATAGATAAATATTATCCCTAAGAGAAAATTCTTATAATTTATACCACATTTTAAACTAATTTTGCATTCCGAAGTCTAAATTAAGGATAGCAATTGAGGTATTTTTTCGCATATATTTTTCTTTTTGTTCTTAGTTCAGAACTTTCATCGCAAAATTTTTCAATTAGCGGAAGTGTTTCCGATGCGGCTAATGGCGAATCACTAATTGGCGCTGTAGTTTATTTAAAAGAGAATAAGAGATCAGCATCCACAAATCAATACGGATTTTATTCCATCAATTCTCCTAAAGGAAATTATATTCTTATTTGTCAACTCATCGGTTACTCAACTTTTACAACTGCCATTGAATTAAATTCGAATCAGTCATTGAACATTAAAATGACAATGCCGGGAAAACAATTGGATGAAGTAGAAGTTAATGCTAAAGGAAATGAGGAGAATGTAAAGAGTACGCAAATGAGTGCGGTAAATTTGGATATGGCCGAAATAAAAAAGATCCCTGCGTTCATGGGCGAAGTTGATATTTTGAAAACAATTCAATTATTGCCCGGAGTAAAAAATGCGGGAGATGGCAATACCGGTTTTTATGTTCGCGGTGGCGGACCGGATCAAAATTTAATATTGTTGGATGAAGCAAACGTTTATAACGCATCTCACTTAATGGGTTTCTTTTCGGTATTTAATGGCGACGCTATTAAAAATGTGAATTTGATAAAGGGTGGAATGCCCTCACAATATGGCGGAAGATTGTCTGCAGTATTGGATATCACGATGAAAGAAGGGAACAATCAAAAATTTCAAGTGGAAGGTGGGATAGGAGTGATAGCATCGCGTTTAACCATTCAAGGACCAATTCTTAAGAACAAAGCTTCTTTTATTATTAGCGCGCGTAGAACATACGTAGATATTTTAGCAAAGCCCTGGTTAGATAAATCGGATTTTAAAGGCACTTCGTATTTTTTTTATGACCTTAACGCCAAACTTAATTACCGAATTAATGATAAAAATAGATTGTTCTTAAGTACGTATCATGGCCGTGATCTTTTTGATTATAAAGATAACGAAGAGGGTTTTAGAACTCGCATTCCTTGGGGAAACACAACTGCAAGTTTTAGATGGAATCATATCTTTAATTCCAAATTATTTTCAAATGCTACGGCTGTATATTCTAATTACGATTTTAATTTTTCGGCAACACAAGATGATTTTGAATTCAAGATCAAATCGGGCATCAGAGATTTTAATTTAAAGTACGATGTAAATTATTTTCCGAACTCAAGGCATAATATTAGAACAGGTATAAATTATATCTTTCATATTTTTACTCCAACTAACGTAAGTGCAAAACAAGGGGAAACGTCTTTTGATCTTGGAAAAGTGATACGATTGTATTCACACGACGCTTCTGTTTATGTAGGCGATGATTGGGACCTTACTCAAAAAATAAGAGTGAATATTGGCGCTCGCTTTGGTAATTTCACACAAATTGGTCCGTTTACCCGTTATAAAAAGAATGAGTTTGGCGTTGTAAACGATACAATAAATTACAAACAAAATCAAAAAGTAGTTAACTACAATGGTTTGGAGCCAAGATTTTCGATTCGTTATGCGTTAAATCCTTCATCATCTTTAAAAGCATCTTATACAAAAAATTATCAGTACATACATTTAGCAACTATTTCATCGTTGAGTTTGCCAACGGATGTATGGATGCCTTGCACCGAAGAAATAAAGCCTCAGATCGGAAATCAATATGCGCTTGGGTATTTTAAGAACTTTAAGGATAATAAATTTGAAACAAGTGTGGAAGTGTATTACAAAACCATGGCCAATCAAATTGAATATAAAGAAGGAGCAGAGCCAAGCGATAATGTGTACGATAATCCCGATAACGCATTTACATACGGAAAAGGTTGGGCTTATGGGGCCGAATTTTTTGTGAAGAAAGCAAAAGGAAAATTTACAGGATGGGTCGGTTATACATTATCGTGGACGTGGCGACAATTTGATCAAATAAATTATGGAATGAAATATTTGGCTAAATATGATCGTAGACATGATGCTTCTTTTGTTTTGACATACGATATGAATAAACTTTGGAATTTTGGTATGGTTTGGGTGTATGCAACAGGCAATAGAGGAACTTTACCAAATGGTTTCTTTTTGTACGAAGGAAGTCAGAGTTACGATTATGGTTTAAGAAATTCTTACAAATTTGTTTCTTATCACCGCATGGATGTGAATATCACATTTACACCCGACCGGGAAAAACATCTTGAAAAGAAGAAAAAGAAATTGATCAACCAATATTTGAAGGATGGAAAAGATACAACAAACATGGTTGTAACAAAAAAATGGACCAAACACTTTAGTAATAGTTTTACATTAAGTGTGTTTAATGTATATAACCGTTATAATCCGTATTTTATTTATTATACGCGTTCGGGCGATTTTTTAAATGGAACTTTAAAAGTGGGAGCAAAGCAAGTGTCGTTATTCCCAATTCTACCAAGTGTAACATGGAACTTTAAATTTTAGAATCACAAATTGAAAATTACAAATTACATATTAATTATAGTAGCAAGTTTGCTTCTTTCGTGCAGAAAGAATGTGGAAGTAAAACTGCCTGACTATAAAGAAAGATTAGTTGTTGAAGCTAATATCGAAACCGGTAAGTCGGCAGTAGCTTTACTTTCGTGGTCGGTTCCCTTCTTTGGTAATTTTGATTATACTACACCTGAAAAAGCTTTTGTAAAAGGAGCGCTTGTAACTGTTTCGGATGGAACATTAGTTGATACATTAACCGAAATTGATCCTACAACGGGGTATATTTATTTAGGAACATCAAAAGTTATTGGACAAGTTGGAAAAACCTATACATTAAAAGTTCGTTATAATGCAAAAGAGTATAGCGTTCAATCAACCATTTTAAATCCTGTTGCTTTAGATAGTTTATATTTTAAATGGGAATTGGATTCCCTTGGATTTATTTGGCAACATTTTAAGGAGCCTGCAGGTTTGGGAGATCAGTATCGTTGGATGGCTAAACGTTTGAATGTAAAATATCAAGATCTATTTTTTGCTTCACCATTATTCTCGGTGTTTGATGATAAATTTGTTGATGGAAAAACATTCGATTTTTCTTATGATCGCGGTCCGCAACCCGACAAGATCCAGCAATGGAGAGATGAGAGCAACCGAGCATATTTTAGCTTAGGCGATACCGTTGCTGTGCGATTCAATCATATTGGAAAAGCCGAATACGATTTCTTTTATACCTACTATCAAAATAAAACAAGTAATTCAAATCCATTTTCGGCACCAACCAATATTAAAAGTATGTTTGGCCAAAGTCAAGATGTGTTTGGAGCATTTATTGCTTACTCATCTACGTTTGATACGCTAGTAATAAAACCTAAGCCCTGATCTATTCTTTTATGAATTTATAACTTGAACCCGCTTCTTCAATTTTCAAGAAATAAATTCCGGAGCCCAATTTAGAAACATTTATTTCAATGTCCTCAAACTTGCCTGATAAAAGTGTTCTTCCCAAAACATCAAGCACTCTATAATTCAAACCAATAACATTATCCGCTGATCTTATTGAGATCATATCCTTTGCCGGATTTGGATAAATGGTTAGAAATGTGTCGTTTGAAATAAACTCATTCATACCCGAGCATGTACTTACATTTTGAGTCAGGGTAAATGTATTTGTACATCCACTTGCATCGGTACCCGTTACAGTATATGTTGTGCTTGTTGTTGGTGTCACAACAATAACAGTTGAATTAGAAGTTGTATTCCAAGTATATGTATTTGCACCATTCGCTGTAATTGTAGCCGCTTGTCCAACGCAAATAAGCGACATATTAGACGCCGCTGTTACCGTTGGATTAGGATTTACGTTTACCGTGATCGAAGAAAAACCTGTACACACCAATGTTCCTGTTCCATTCACAGTATAATTTGTACTTGCAGTTGGCGTCACTACAATTGAACTTGAATTGCTAGTTGTATTCCATGTATATGTACTTGCTCCACTTGCAGTAATAGTTGCTGATTGTCCTGCACAAATAGCACTTAGACTTGCAACTGTAGTTACTGTTGGCGATATGCTTGTATAAACGCTTACTGTTGCAATACTCGTACAACTATTTCCATCAGCGGCTGTAACTGTATAAATTGTATTAGATGGAGGTATAACCGTAACGGTTGCCCCATTTAAATTTCCGGGATTCCAAGTGTATGTGTATGAACCAACGCCTCCACTTGCGGCGGAATTTAAACTAGTAGGATTGGAAGCACACATTGTAAAACTAGTTTGCGAAACAGAAACGCTAACCGCACTTGTGGGTTGTGTAATTGTAATAACACTGAAGCTTGTGCAATTAGCCCCATCTTTTACAGTTATTGTATAATTTCCCGGTGATAAAGAACTAATGACAGAAGTTGTTTGTGCCGAACTCCACGAATAAGTTAACGGCGCTGTTGAAGCGCTTGCGTTCACTGTAGCCGATCCATTATTAACATTAAAACATTTTACATTAGTAAAAGCCACACTCGAAATAGTCGGACCCGGAATGTTTGCAATACTAATTGTTGCCGTAACCGGGCCACAATTATTTGCGTCATTGATACTGATGGTTTTAATTCCCGCAGTTAAATTACTTGCAATGGCATTTGTATAAGTTGGACCCGCGCTCCACGAATACGTATAACCCGGAGTTCCTCCACTCGCTACAACTGTTGCCGATCCATCAGCTTGCGAACAATGCGCATTTGAAAATCCTACAACAGTTAAAATTAGTGCCGGTGGTTGATTAATAGTCACTGTTTTTTGTATAGAACATCCGTAAGAATCCATAACAGTAACTGTGTAAGGACCCGCACATAGATTCGTTACACTAGGAGTTGTTGCGCTTGTTGTCCATGAATATGTAAAGGGAGCGGCACCGCCAACAAGATTTACGCTAGCCGAACCGTTACAAAATGCGTTGCATGGAATATTTGTTGCACTAATACTTGCACTCGAAAATCCCCCAACCGTTACGCTTAACGTACTTGGTATACTTGAACCACAATTATTATTTGCTGTAACACTTATCATTCCGCTATTTCCACCACTAGCGCTTATCGTATTTGTTGTACTTACACCGCCCCATCCACCGGGAAAATTCCAAGTATATCCTGTTGCTGTTGCATCGTTCACAACGCTGTATGTTTGCGGAGTTCCATAACACACCAATGTATTTCCACTAATTGCACTTGGTTGTGCAGGAGGAGAACCTGCGCATGCATTATACTTTGCAAAGAAAACATCGCTGCTTCCTAAACTTGTTAAGTTTGCTATTGGTGCATTAAGATCAAAATCTCCTGTTTGATCAAAAAATCCTGTTACATATACCGACGCATTATTTACGATCAAATGTCTTCCTTCACCACCAATATTTCCTAATTGATTTGCAAATAAAAATCCTCCGCTTGCAGTATATCCAGCAAAAAATGGGGTCATGGCGGTTGCCGTCAATACGCTTGAAGATGCACTCGGATCAAAATCAATATTTACTCCTTGAAATCTTCCTGTTGTATATACAATTCCCCCTGCGTCAACTCCAACACCATAACAATAATCATTTCCTGCGCCACCGGTACCAATTGCCCAAGTAAGTGCTCCAAGTGAAGAATATTTTGCAACGAACAGATCTCCACCGCCGGCATTTGTAATTAAACTTGTTGTAACAGCAGGATCAAAATCACAACCACTCGAAAATTCTCCGCCCACAAAAATATTTCCGCTTGCATCTGTTGTAATTGCAAATCCAATATCAATATTTGGTCCTGCCAATTGTTTTGCCAATTGGTAATTTCCTGCATTATCATAACGTGCAAAATAAACATCACCAATCGACGCTGTAGTTAAATTTACAACAGGAATTCCGGGGTCCATATCACTTGTTCCTGAAAAAGATCCGGTGATGTAAATGGCGTTTAACGGACCAAGCGTTATATCATAACTATCCGAATAACCACCTACGATCTGTTTGGCGTAAGTTAGAGTTCCTGTAGAAGTATATTTTGCGAAGTATGCGTTGTAAGTTCCTGTAACATTTAAACTAAACGAAGCGGCACTTGGATCAAAATCTGTATTGTACCCTATAAACCCTGTGATATAACAATTTTGCGATCCATCAACGGCAATTCCCATCACGCGATCATTCGCTGTACTTCCAATTCTTACACCCCATTGATAATTTCCGCTTACATCATATTTTGCAAAAAAACCATCGCCATCACTTCCTCCGCCAAGAGAGGTTGTATTGCTTACGGCTGCACTCGGATCAAAATCGCAGGTACCCATAAAATTACCTGCCAACCATGCGCCTGTTGCATCGCAAGCCACATCATATGCTTTTTCGGTATTAGTTCCACCAATTTGTTTTACCCAAACAAATGCACCGGCAGACGTATACTTTGCTAAAAAAATATCAGCACTTCCTGAGAAGCCTGTAAGATTCGCACTTGAAGCACTAGGATCAAAATCCACTGTTCCCGAAAATGTTCCGGTAACATAAACGTTACCCGAAGGATCAACCGCAATGGCTTGTCCGTACTCAAATACCGTACCGCCGGCTTGATAAGCCCATTGATACGTTAATTGTGATTTAGAATAAAGAGAAAATAAAAACGCGAGAATGAATACAACTTTTTTCATTTGGTCAAAATTTTAACCAAATATAAAAAAATAATGGATTCCTCAAAGAGAATTATTTCACCAGAAAATGAAAAATCTACGCCGTCTGGCTCGTATATTTCTTAATAAACTCCATCACTGTATCCACCATATTGGCACTTCCAATAATTAAGGGGGTACGTTGATGTAATTCCTTAAGATCAACTTCCATAATGCGCTTTTCGCCTGTGGTAGCTTTACCGCCGGCTTGCTCGCAAATAAATGCTAATGGATTGCACTCGTATAGTAAACGTAATTTTCCGTTTGGAGATTTTGTAGTTGTAGGATAAATATAAACTCCGCCTGTAATTAAATTACGGTGAATATCGGCAACTCCCGATCCAATATAACGCGATGAATACGGACGGCTTGTTGCTTTGTCTTCTTCCTGACAATATTTAATATATTTTTTTATGCCATCAGGAAAGTGCAAATAATTTCCTTCATTAACCGAATATACTAAACCATCTTTTTTGGTTTGCATGTTTGGATGCGATAAACAAAATTCGCCAATGCTTGGATCTAATGTAAATCCATTTACACCTTTTCCTGTTGTATAAACCATCATACAACTGCTTCCATAAATAACATAACCCGCAGCAACTTGTTCGGTTCCGCGTTGCATAAAATCTTCTAAAGTACCAGGACCGCTTAATGATTTACGACGATAGATTGAAAATATAGTTCCCACCGAAACATTCACATCAATATTCGATGAGCCATCTAAGGGATCAATTGCCACCACATATTTTGCAGTTTTTGAAATTTCGGTATCAATAGAAATAATATCATCAGTTTCTTCGCTGGCAATTGCACAAACTTCTCCACCGGCTTTAAATGCAGCAATAAACTGTTCGTTGGCAAACACGTCCAGCTTTTTTACTTTTTCGCCTTGAATATTTGTTTCTCCGGTCTCGCCCAATATCTCGGCCAAACCCGCTTTACTTACTTCACGATTAACGATCTTAGAGGCAATACCAATATCTCTCAATAAACGCGATAATTCGCCTTTAGCGTACGGAAAATCGGCTTGTTTCTCAATTACAAATTGTCCTAATGTTTTTACGTTCATAGCTTAAAAATAATTCGAGGACAAATGTACTCTAAATAAAGGGAAAAAAGAAGGGAAATTTTAAGGAAAATAATGCCTATTTGATCAGGTCTTCGTTCAAAAAATCGTGCCAATCGCCAAGGTTAGCGATCACCTGGATCTTGCGGTAGGCCTCATGAAAAGCCTCATCGTTGGTTTGCGAATTAAGTACTTTGATACGGTATTTATCAAAATTAGAAAGCGCAAATTTTTCTTCCGAACTCAGTTTTTCACCGCTGAATTCTTTGTCACGAATATCGTTAATACTGCTGGTTAACGACTTGTCGCTTGTTGAAAATAATCTGCTGAGAATATCACGTTTTTGGTCCACGATGCAAAGGTACTAACTATGAAACGGCAAACTTGAACGGATGTCTTATCTTTCCAACATCAAATTGTTAATTTGCCTATCTTTGTTTACAGATGTTCCTACAAAAAAAATCCATAATCTTTTTTTTAATTTTTGTTCTTTGCGTGCAAATTTCGAATTCCAAACCCCGAACATCGCGTTACGAATTTTGGTGGGCATTAGGCCATCCTTTTGCTGCTTTAAAGATCAAAAAAGTATACAAAAAAGCATCCAAATTATATGACGAAAATTTACTTAAAGTAAAACTTGATGCATATACCTCAGGAGGCAAGCTGGACGCCTTTAGGCATGTGTTTTATTTTGCTGCTTTTGCGCAAAAAATTAAACCAAAAAAAGTATTGAAATTGGGTAAGGCCCACGAGAAAACAAATCATTTGGATTTTAAACGCGGGAAATTCGAAAATGAGGTCATGGCTGATAGCATAAGTTGCGTAATGGATCTTTTAAATAATGAGGTAGGAGTGAAGTTAGGAAGTGAAAATAAAAACTTGAGTTTAGAAGAATTAAAACAAAAAGTGATGGAATTAATAAATAAAGGCGATGCTTATCATATTTTAAGAGATAAAGAAGGAAGATTTATTGATTGCAATAATAATGTGATCGATATGAGTTTGTATAAGGGAAAATGGACTATTCCAAAATGCATTGCGGGATTTAAAGCGAAGTTGGAGATAGAGTAGGAATTTAGAGGCAGAAACCACAGAGACCTTCGGTCTCGCAGAGGTTTACACAGAGTACACCGAGCCCTACTAAACGCCTAATTATTAAATACAGTTTTTCTCAGTGAACTCTGTGAAAAAACTCTGTGAAGTGCGAAGCACCTCTGTGGTTTCTGCCTCTAAAATTTCTGAAGTTCCTCATAAGTCAATTTACAATTAACCCACTCCTCATCAAAAACAGTTTTTGTCTTTTTATAGAATTTGATCGCAGGTTCATTCCATTCTAATACTTGCCATTCCATCCGTTTTACTTTATCTTTTTTGGCAACCTGAACAACAGCATCAAATAACAATTTTCCAAAACCATTCTTGCGTTCGCTTTCGGTAACGATGATATCTTCCAAGAACAAACACTTTCCTTTCCATGTACTGTATTTGTAATAATAGAGGGCCATACCCACAATTTTTCCATCACTCTCTGCAACAAAAAAATCAAATTGTTTATCAGCACCAAATCCCCATTCTTCCATTTGGGCTACAGTAACTTCCACTTCGTCAGGCGCTTTTTCGTAAATAGCGAGTTCTTTTACCAATTTCAACACAGTGTTTAAATCTTTTAGATTTCCCCTTCTTATAATTTTTTCGGCCATATTGTACAAGTAAGAATTTTACTTAAATTTAGCCTAATATATGAAAAAACACAGCCATCTTTCAAAGGGGATCTTAACAGTAATATTCCTTTTATTCACAAGCACATTCTTTTCGCAAAGAGACATGTTCACCGCCGAAACCTCTTATGATATTATTAATAAGGGCGTAAAATTCCACGACGAAAAAGAATACGACAAAGCGATCGAACAATTTAAAATGGTAAATCGTAACGATTCGGGATATTACATTGCCGCCATTGAATTACTCAATACGTATCTTGCCGCAAAAAAAAGCGATGAGGGCTTAGCCTATTGTAACCGCTTATTAACCATAAAAAATGATTATACACCTAATTTTCTTGTTTTTAAAGGTGATTTTTTAGATGAGCTCAAGCGCACAAAAGAAGCCGAGGATATTTTCTTGTATGGACAAAAAGAGTATCCTACCAATAATTCATTTTATTATGAGCTAGGCGTTGTAAAAATGCGTCAAGCAAAATATGAGGATGCCTTTAATTGTTTTGTTCAATCCATTCGCATAAACCCGTTTCATTCTGCAAGTCATTACCAATTAGGATTGATGGCTCATCGTCACAACAATATTACAGGAACAATGTTATCCACTATGTTTTATTTTTTATGTGATAATTCAAGTAAGCGTGCAAAGCGTATGGTTGGAGATCTTGAAAAAATATCCAAACAAGAGATAGAGCCTGATACACTATTTTCAACAAAGATCTTTACTGATCAAAATACATTTGAGGAAATAGAAAGCATTATTCGCTCAAAAGCAGCGCTTGGCGCTAAGTATAAAGCAAAGACCGATCTTAAATATGATCTTGTTAAGCAAGAGCAATTAGTTATTGAGAACATTGGTAAGTACAAGGATGTTAAAGGATTTTATAATGAAGTGTACGGTAAATTCTTTGATGAACTTAATAAGGCCGGGTATCTAGAGCAGTACTTATATTTTTCGCTATCAGGTTTGGAATTGGAAGAAGTTAATAAATGGCGCGACAAGAATAGATCGAAAATGACGGAGTTTGAAACATGGGCTTATAATTACTTTTGTGAGAAACTTGCAACGTATGAGGAGAATTTAAATGGTGTAAAAACAAAAGTACCACATTACTCTGCTAAAAATAGAGTGGCGAGCGCAGGGATAAAGAATTCTAAAGGCGATAACGAAGGGTATTGGAATTTTTATTTTACCAATGGAATAAAAAAATCGGAAGGCGCATTTAAAAATGGTAGTAAAGACGGACTGTGGAGATACTATCATAAAACAGGTGATATAAAAGAGGAGTCGATGTTCAAAGACGGAAAAGAAGTGTCGTACAAATCCTATTTTAAAAATGGAAATCCGAAAATTGAATTTCCAATGGCCGGTGATCAAATTGATGGTGAAATGAGATCGTATTTTGCTAATGGAAATGTAAAACTAACACGGGTGTATAAGCAAGGAAAGATCAATGGAACTGAAGTGCATTATTATAGAAATGGTCAAAAGGAGATATCTTATAATAATATCAACGAGGTTTATGATGGTGCTATTGAAGAGTTTTACGACAACGGAAAGCCGTATACAAAGTTCACTATTGTAAAAAATGAGCGTCAAGGTGATTATAAAGAATTTCATAACGACGATAAGAGTACTTTAAAAATGGAAGGAAAATATCTTGATGGTAAACGCTCGGGCGAATGGAAGGTTTACCATCCAAACGCGAAATTATTGTCGGTTGGCTCCTATAATAAAGACGGAAAGAGAGACGGGACTTACAAGAGTTATTTTAGAAGTGGAACCTTAAGCAGTGAGGAGACATATGAGGATGGAAAATTAAGTGGAGCTCAGAAATACTATGATTATGATGGTAAATTGTGGGAAGAATATGTTTATAAAAAGGGAAAGCTAAAAGAGTATAAAGCCTTCAAAAAAGATGCTTCACCTATTTGTGATACAAAAATAAACGGCAAAAATTTTAAGATCACACAGTATCACCCCTTAGGTAAAAAAAGAAGAGAAGGCGCAAGTACAGATGGAGATCTTGACGGAGTTTGGAAGTATTATACAAATTTTGGTGTTCTCACAACCGAAATAAATTATAAAGAGGGTAGATATGAAGGTAAATACACAACGTATCATCCAAACGGACAAATAAGTACGGAAACGCCTTATGTGAACGATGTGCAAGATGGTTATTATACAAGTTATTTTATCAATGGGAAATTAAAAACTGAAGGGATGTTGAAGGATGATAAGAAAGTTGGTATTTGGAAGTATTATAATATTCACGGTACCATCGATAGAGTTTATTATAACATCGATGATGAATCTGAAGGATGGAGTGAATTTTATGACGTTAAGGGAAGATTAGATCGCGAAGAATTAGTGAGCGAAGGAGTTTTGATCCGCATGGTTTATTACGATACCTTAGGTAATGTTAGACAGAACATTGATCTAAGTAAAGGCACCGGTGTTTTAGAAAAAAAGAACATGGCCGGCAAATTAATGTTAAAGAAAGCTTTTGTAAAAGATCTTGCGGAAGGACCTTCTATTGATTACTATGCGGATGGCACTATTGAATCGCAGGTAACATTTAAGAACGGAAATCGCGAAGGTAAATTTATTGCATACGACGAATTAGGAAGAAAGACAAGGGAAATGAATTTTTTCAATAATGATATCACCGGCAAAAAAATACTTTATTTTGAAGATGGAAAAATGGATAGCTATTTTACTTATTTAAAGGATGAGTATAACGGGAAGTCAGAAGTGTTTCATGAGAATGGAAAGCTTTATAAAGAATCAAATTATGAAGATGACGAGATCCAAGGAGAATCAACCATGTTTGATGAGTTTGGAGAGTTGATCTATAAACGAACATATCACAATGATCTTTTGGTTAGTTACACTTACAAGGACGCTTCAGGGAATTTTCTTCCCGAAAAAAGTTTGGCTGATGGGGATAATAAATTAGTGGCGTATTTTCCTAACGGAAAGAAATCAGTTGAAGTAGGGTATACGAACGGTGATCTAAATGGTAAACGTGTGATCTATTACTCAAATGGAAAAGTTAGTATAGAAGATGAATTTTATTATAATTCGGCAAATGGTTCTACAAAGGAGTACTATTCGAATGGCAATTTAAAAGCTAAGGAAAATCATTATTACGGCGAGATAGACGGAAAATGCGAGTATTTTTATCCTGATGGTAAGATCAAAAAAATGGTTACTTACTATATGGGAAGTCGCCATGGTTGGACGATTTATTATGATGCGAGCGGGAAAGTTATTAAATCTATTTGGTATTATAACGACGATTCAATTTTTGTAAAGTAAGTATTATAAGAACATTTTTCCTCATATTTTTTAGCATAGCAGCACTATTCCTCAGATCACAGGAAAACTTGAAGGTTGAAGAGATCTTAAAAAAATATCCTAATGAGCTTATTGTTTATATAACAAAGGACGAGAAGTATAATATTGACGTTGTTAAGGATAAACTGCAGATATCAAAAAGCTTTAGTGAAAAGTTCTTAATATCGCGCAATACTTTAAATAACATAAGAAACATCAAGATACGAACATCTAACTTTGTTAAAGTAACAGAGCTTGAAGCGTATATACATGTGTATAACGGAAAAAGCCATTCGAAGAAAAAACTTAATGACATTGAACTTAAATCGGAGGATGATTCTAAAAATGGGATATTTTATGATGGTGACGAATTTTACAATATCAATTTTTTTGAAGCAAAAGGTGGCGATATTATTGAAGTAAAGTATAAAGAGGTATACTCAGAACCTCAGTTCTTTGGTGCATTATTTTTTGCGGAGTATTATCCAATTCTTCACCGTTCGGGCACGGTAAGTTATAGTAACAACATCAAGATCATTCGAAAAGAATTCAATAACCAAAAAGTAAAGTTTGAACCGAAAATTGAATCTGATAAAAAGAGGACCACTATTTCCTGGAGCTTCGATTCTTTAATACCTATTATTGATGAGGACAAAGATGGGAGTTATAAAAGCAAGGCGTCGTATGTTCTATTAAGTATAGAGAGTTATACTACTAAGGACTCTGTTGTGCAAGTAGCGGGTACTGCAAAAAATTTGTATTCGTGGTATAGCAAATTACTTGAAACCACAGATGTGATCACCGATCCTAGTGTTATTAAGTTAAGTGATTCGCTTGTAGCCGGTGCAAATACCGAACTTGAGAAACTGTCGCGGATCTTCTATTGGGTAGAAAGTAAGATCGCGTACTTGGCGTATGAGGACGGACTGGGTGGTTATATTCCAAGAGAAAGTAGTTTAGTTTGTAAGAGGAAATATGGCGACTGTAAAGATATGGCTAATTTAATTGTTCAATTATGCAAAGTAGCTAAACTTCCTGTGTATCATACATGGATCGGAACAACAGATATTCCTCATCAATTTTCAGAATTTCCAACAGCCTATTGTTCTAATCACATGATCGCAACGTATATGAACTCAAAGGACACTATTTTTTTGGATGCAACCGGTAGATTCTTTCCCTTTGGTTTGCCAACTTCTATGATCCAAGGAAAAGAAGGGTTTATTGGGATCGATAAAAATAAGTTTGCGATCGCAAGAGTTCCTGTGATCAATAAATTAAATAATGTGATCCACGATAGTGTTGTTCTATCTTTAAAAGACAATAATGAGATCAAAGGCAGAGGATATTATAAATTATCCGGTTATGAAAAAACAGATCTGATGTCATATTTTGAAGATAAATCTTATGAATGGCAAAAGGATCATTTAGTGAAGTTATTGCAAAAAGGAAATAATAAATTTTCGATCGATACATTTAGTATCAAAAAAGTGGCTGTTGAAGATCCATACCTGATCACTTATACATTCACGGTAAAGGATCATGTTTCGCAAAACAAAACTGAAAAGTATATAAACCTCAATTTTTATAAGGACTATTTTGACGAATATTTCCTAACAGGCCGTGTGAATGGATTTTTTTTACAGTATGCAGGTCGCCAAAAGCTTACCGTTAATTTTGAATTGAATAATTATTTGGCAAAAGAACTACCCGAGAATATTCAATTTAAAAATGAACTCATAGAGTTCAAAGTAAAGTATCTTAATTCAAAAACAAACATTATTTTTGAGAATACCATCGACATGAATAAGAGTCATATCCAACCTCATGAATTTAAAGATCTTGACAACGCTTCTTCCAATTATAAAAAAGCAAAATCAAAACTTATAACATTAACACCATTAAAATGAAAAAATTTAAATATTTTGGAGCACTTTTTATTTTTCTCATCGTAAACTGTTCGATCGCGCAATCATTTTATTACCAAACGCGGGTTTGGGCAAAAACACCAACGGTATATAAACCCGCCGAGAGTGAGAAAAAACAAGATATTGTTATTGTTTTTGAATGGAATTCTTACGAAGTGGCTTATGATGCAGATGGACAAGCAGCGATATACGAAACAATGCATGTGCTATATCATGTGAACAATCAAAAAGGTGTTGATGAAGTAAATAAAGGTTATATGTCGATGAGAAATGTGATCGAAGAGATCGATCTTAATGCGAGAAGCATTTCGTCGGAAAATAAGATCACTTATCTGAATAGATCAACAGTTAAATCGGTCGACAATTTTGAAAATGCCGGTGCCTACAAGATCTTTGCTATTGATGGTGTAGAACCGAATTGTGATGTGGAAATAAAATACACCAATAAAAAACAATATTATAGTTACTCGTACAATGTAGCAAGTAGTAATTATAGAACCTTAGACTTTGAAACACATATCGTAGCTCCAAAAAATCTGTTCTATGATATTAAATGTTATAATGGACTAAATAATTTTGTAAAAGACACATCGCTTGCCGATAAAAATCATTGGGTTTTGAAGCAAGGAAGTTTAGAAAGGAATAAAAAGGAGAAATATTCGGCTTCCAAAGCTAACAAGCCTGCTTTTATGTTCCAACTGGCGTATAACACCGATAAAACCAAAGCCAAGATCTATAGTTGGGAAACTATCTCTAAAGAATATTACAATTCACTTTTTGTTGAAGAAGACCTTAATTTAAAGAGTTTAAAAAAATTATTGGAATCTAATAAGATCTTAACGCAGGAAACCACCGAAAAAAAGATCAGGGAGTTAGAGTCATATATCAAAACTAATTTTGAGATCAGTAATAATTTTAAAAATTCTGATCTTGCAAAGTCAAGATCTGAAAAGAAGATCAGTGAACTTAACGCCTTACGTTTATTTGTAGCTTCTTTTAAAATAATGTCAATTGGATTTGAGATAGCCCTTACAACCGATAGGGATCAGTTCAGGTTCGATCCAAAAATGCCTTCCTATATGTATGTGAATGAATATGTGATCTATTTTCCCGAAATTGATAAGTATATGTCGCCGCTCGAATTTTCAAGTAGGTTAGGCTTCCCAAATCCATACGTTTTAAATAATGAAGGCCTTTTTATTAAAGAAGTAAGCATTGGTGATATCTCAACAGCATCGTCAAAAGTAAAGACCTTAAAGACCTTGGACGTTAAGTCATCTTACCATAATTATGAAGTAAAAGCGAATGTGAATTTAACCTCTAATACTTTGCAATTAGACATCACGCAAAAATTGGCCGGATACTCGGCCTATTATTTACAACCGGTTTACAGATTTTTAAATGATGAACAAAAATTGGAGACCCGAAAGGCATATTATTTGAGCGAAGATGTTTCAACCATAAAAAATGCACAGGTATTGAATACAGATGAGAAGGATCTCTTCGTTAATCCATTGATCATAAAATATTCTGTTGAACAAAATGATTATTTGGAAGCGGCCGGCACGAAATACTTTTTAAAAGTTGGATTATTTATTGGAAAACAAGAGGAACTTTATCAGGAAGACGTACGCATCAATCCTGCCGAAACGGGATATCCGCATTTTATGAATCGCGAATTAACCATAAATATTCCCGCGGGTTATAAAGCTACTAACTTGGAAGAGTTAGTGATCAAAAAAGTGTGTACCATTGGAGGCGCAGAAGCTGCCACATTTTCTTCAAATTACCAAGTAAAGGGCGATCAAATAATTGTTACGGTTTATGAGGATTATAAACGTGTAGATTATCCTTTAACATCATTCAATGAATTTAAGGAAGTGATCAATGCGGCAGCCGATTTTAATAAACGCAATATTGTATTTGAAAAACAATAAGCTTATGAGAATAGTAAGTGTAATTATCTTTTTGACCTTGTTTACGAAACTGAATGGTCAAACAAATTTTGAGAAGAATTTTAATGAGGCTGCTAATCTTTTTGATAAGAAAGATCACAAAGGAGCAATTGATAAATTCTCCAAAGCGATATCATACAAAGAGGAGGCCTCAAGTAAATATAAAGTGGCCGAGAGTTTTTTGTACCGTGGCTACTGCAAGTACAAATTAAATAAATTCAAGGAAGCACATGCAGATATGGCTGAGGCCTTAAAAATAAAACCTGAATTTCTTAAAGTGTATCAGTTACAAGCGGATGTTTTTTTGGAAGAAAAAGATCATGAAGGAAATATCAAGAATTCGGATGCTGGATTGAAATACAGACCTACTGATAGATTGTTATTATTCTCCAAATCATATAGCTTGATCATGCTCAAACGATTCAAAGAAGCTATTGAAGTTTCAAGAATAGTGCTGAACGATGATCCGGGCGCTATTGGTGCCATGAAACAGATCGCGAATTGTTTTTTACGATTAAAACAATACGATAGCGCCGATGTTTATTTGAATGCTGTGGTAAAAATGAATCCTGTTGATATAGAAGCATTTTATAATCTAGGTATTAGTATGTCGTATCAAAAAGATTATGATAAAGCTAGATCATTTATTGAAAAAGCCATGAGTTTAGATTCAACAACAACCTTTGTCGGATATAATAATTTGGGATTCTTTTTAAAAGTTGAGCAAGGCGATTATAAAGGTTCGCTTGAATATTTTGATAAGGCCATTAGTCTTAAACCCGATTTTGCATTTGCTTATAGCAATAGGGGATACGCTAAATTAATGTTGGGAGATATAAAAGCAGCATTTAAAGACGTGAACAGATCTTTAGATCTTGATAATACAAACGCTTACGCCTATAAAAATCTAGGGCTTATTCATCTAAAGGATGGTAACAAAAAAGCAGCGTGTGAAAATTTTCACAAAGCCCTCAGCTTGGGGTATGCCGATCTGTACGATGATGAAGTAGATAAACTTATCAAAGAGAATAAGTGTAATTAAGGGTTTTCTTTAAAATACCTTTTTAAAACTACTTTCTGTAAGATACGTTTGATGATCAGTTCCGAAACTACAGAAATATAATCTTCACCGGTATCCGTTTTGCCAATAAGCTTATTTTCTTTCAAACGGTTGCTTAATTGCCGCTCGTTGATATCTACTCGGTAAAGTAATTGTTGAATATTGAATCCCGCTTTTTTTTCGTGTGCTTTTAAAACTGTAACTAAACTGTCTTTTATAGATTCAAATTCTGCAGACAAACCATCAATAAAATCACTTTCACAACCACATTCGCTTAGATCTTTTTTTAATTGTTGTTTAAATGCTTCAAAAAGTTCTTTTGTGTTTAACGATTCTTTTATGCTGATCTCTTTACTCATTATCGTTTTAAAAGCAAACGCTCCACAGGCTTTTTATTGACGATATGCGATTGAACGATCTCTGTAACATCGGCTAATTGTACGTTCACGTAAAAAATTCCTTCGGGGTAAATGGCAACGGTGGGACCAAAATCGCAAATATCCATGCAGCCACTTTTGTTGGCGCGAGTTTTTAAACCAATTTTAAGATCCTTTAATTGTTTTTTGAATTCAGCCACTAATTCTAAGCCGTGCGCTTCTCCGCAACTCTTGCGCGGACTATCCACACGTTGATTAGTGCAAACAAAAATATGTACATCGTAAACCATGGGGTAAAGATACAAAGATGAATTAAGAAATCACTAAACCTTAATTACTTTTTGTGAATTGGAAATAGAGGTGCCTCCTGAAATGCTAAATACGTATATTCCTTTAGATAATTCGTTCAGATCGATACTTTGCGACTCCTCAGAAGCGTTCAGAGGAATACTTTTGACAATTACGCCTTTGACGTTGTATATATTTAGACTACCGGTTAAAAAATGAATTGGAATCGAATAATTTAATATGAGATCTGTTTGAAACGGATTTGGATTTACACCCACAATATATATTCTGTTCTTTTTGCTTCTTCGGTATAAAACAAAACTACCAACACCAATGACTAAAACAGCGCCAATACTTCCGGCCAAAAGTAATTCTTCGTCTTTCACTTTCTTTAAACGGGCTTCTTCTTGTTTTTTTAAATATGCAATTGCGTCGTTAGGCAATGTAAAGTGTGTGCCTGGATCACTAAAGGCCAGGGTATCGTTGGCAAATAGAAAAACAATGTCCTTTTCTTTATCCAATGGATCTATGCTTGCTGAAGTATAATCTACTTGGTAAATGGATTTGATCTGATCTTTTATATTGCGATAGATCTCACCTAACTGTTGCGCATCATTTGTGTAATAATAAAATCCATCCGTATTTTCAGTGAGTTCTTTTAAAGGAGTTTCATAAGCATTTCCAAGTCCGATAATGTAAATTGAGATATTGTTTTTGTTTGCGTGTTGAATGACTTCTTTATACGAACGCCTGGACTCATTATCCAGCCCATCCGTTAATGCAACAATAACAGATTTTGTTTGATGTTCTGCGAGTTTATCAACTGCAGTATATAAAGCATCATAAAAAGCAGTGCCGCCGTTTGGTTCAATGCTTTTAACGGTTTCGATGACACTTGCAAAGTTATTTGTAAGCGGTAAAATTTTATCTACCTCTGACGAAAAACTTATTAATAAAATTGAGTCGTTTGAACTTTGGGTCTTGTTCAAAAACTCTATTACTCCATCTTTGGCGTAAGTAATGGCCATAGTATAATCTTTGGGTAATTTCCCGGCAAAATAAACTTCTTGCATTGTTTCAACACCTTCAGGCATTTGAGCAGGATTATCAACCATTGATCCAGAGCGATCTAATACTAAGCCTATATTAACGGGTTTATTTGTAGATATATTGAAAACTCTAATAACCTCGCAATTCAAATCATCCTCTTGAACTTTAAGCTCTGATTTATTAAGTTCCCATAATGGTTTGCCAAGTTTATTCTTAGCCTGAAACACTACTGAAACTTTTGGGAAGGAATCGGGATATACTTGTATAATTGAAAGATCATAATCATTTTGTGGTTTTATATAAACACTCGAGACTTTTTGTTGTGCGTAAGATGCCAAAGTCAAAAAGCAAGCAATGATCAAATTTTTTTCCTTCATTTTTCCCAGTTCTTTCTAAACGAAGATATCAATTTATTAAAAGAGAATTATTGGATTAACATTAATTTGGACGGAATAGAGGGTCTACCAAACCATTTTGCTCCTAATTAAAACCACTTATTAGAAAAACAGCCACACTTAAGCAATAAGCTCACTATTGGTACGTTTATATACTAAGTTTATAATAGAAAACGTTCTTTATACATAAACACCAGGGGCTTTCCAGAGGCAAATATATTTAACCGTTATGTTTCCTACCTCTGAAAAGCCCCTTTTTTTGTGTCTTTTTGACCCCTTTCTATCTCAGTGCCCTCTGTGAAACCTCTGTGAAACCGTAGGTCTCTGTGGTTAATACCTCTAGAAACGGAATTTTTTATGGAATCCCTCCCTTTCCGCATCTTAATAGTAAAACAACCCCTTATTATGGAAAAGTCGAACCTAATAATAACCATTCCGGAGCCTTGCCACGAGGACTGGAATAAAATGATACCCGATGAAAAAGGTAAATTTTGTAATTCATGCAGCAAATCGGTTTTTGATTTTTCGAATAAGACCGATGCGGAGATAAAAGATATTTTAATGGCCAATAAGGATCAAAAAGTTTGCGGACATTTCAAAAAAACGCAGATCAACCGTCCCTTGAATATTACAATTGATCTTAATAATTTACCAAAGAATATGAGCGTGACAAAAATGTTCACCATTGCTTTATTTATAAGCTTTGGAACACTTTTATTTAGCTGTACCGATAATTTAGGAAAAGCAGTTGGCGAAATAGCAATTGAACAAACTATAAAACCAGAAATTACAGAGGACAAGCTCGAAATGTTAGGACAAATTGTTTCATCTATTCCTCCTGATACTTTATTACCCGCACAAAAAATGGAAAATGTAGAAATGGTGGATGGAGAAATAAAAACATATTATGAAAC
>JAHEYC010000065.1 GCA_023251775.1 Sphingobacteriaceae bacterium
GCCTCAGCTTCTTTGTCAGGAGTAACAATTGCTAATACGCGCAATGTTTTTCCTGTTCCGTGAGGTAATGTAACAGTTCCACGAACCATTTGATTAGCTTTCCTTGGATCAACTCCTAAGCGGATCGCAAGATCCACAGACGAATCAAATTTTGTAGTTGTAATGTCCTTTACAATTTTTGAAGCGTCTACTACAGAGTAAGCTTTTGCAGCATCAAATTTTGCTTCAGAAGCTTTTCTTTTTTTAGTCAACGTTGCCATTTTTTTTGAAAGCGTTTTTAGTTAATAATTATTTTATTTGAGCCGGTTTGTTCCCTGAAACAGTAACACCCATACTACGCGCAGTACCTGCGATCATACTCATTGCCGATTCAATAGTGAAACAGTTCATGTCCACAATTTTATCTTCTGCAATTTTTTTGATCTGATCCCAACTAATTGAACCAACTTTTTTACGGTTACTGGTTGGAGATCCTGTTTGTACTTTGGTAGCCTCTTTTATTTGAACTGCAACAGGCGGACGTTTGATAACAAAATCGAACGACTTATCGGAGTAAACATTAATGATAACCGGAAGAATTTTCCCGGGTTGTTCTTGAGTTCTTGCGTTGAACTGTTTGCAGAACTCCATAATGTTAACACCTTTAGCACCTAAAGCAGGACCAATAGGAGGCGATGGGTTAGCAGCTCCACCTTTGATTTGCAACTTTACAATTGCTGATAACTCTTTTGCCATTTCTTTTAGTTTTACTTTATTTATTTTATTCCGACGATCTAATGTCTCACCTATAGATCATCCTTTTTTTTATTGTTGGTTTCGTTAAGGTTCCTTTTGGAATTTAGTTACTTTGAGTTGGAAGCAGCAAAGCACTCTTTACCTTAATTTACACCATTCAATTTTTTTATTCTTTTTCTACTTCGCCAAAGTTCAGTTCTACCGGTTGTTTACGTCCGAAGATCTTCACTGTAACTTTAATTTTCTTTTTGTCTTCCATTACTTCTTCAATAACACCAATGAAGCCGTTGAATGGACCGTTAATTACTTTAACCGATTCGCCCACCATGTAATTTGTTGCCATGGTTCCTTCGCTCTCGGTTAACTCATCAACCTTACCTAAAATACGATTTACTTCTGCCAAGCGCATTGGAACCGGATCTCCGCCTTTAGTTTCACCTAAAAATCCAATTACACCTGTAATATTTTTAATGATGTGTGTGATCTCACCTTTAAGAGCAGCTTCTAACAATACATATCCCGGATAGAAAGAACGTTCCTTCGTGGTTTTTTTACCATTACGGATCTGAATGATCTTCTCGGTTGGGATCAATACTTGCGCAACGTAATCATTCAACTTAAGTCGAGTGATCTCCATTTCGATATATTGCTTCACCTTTTTCTCTTGCCCACTGATAGCACGAACCACATACCATTTGCGGTTAATTGCGTTATCTGTTTTGGTTACTTCAGCCATTTTAAATTCTTTTATGTATTAACTCACTAAACTGTATGCGGCCTTCATCAAATTCTCGAAGCCAATATCCATTAAGAATACCACCAAAGCGATGATCACCGATGATATCATTACAACTACTGCACTACCCTGAAGTTCTGTCCAGGTTGGCCAACTCACTTTGTTTAGAAGTTCGTTCTTTGTTTCACTTATATAATCACCAAACTTACTCATGTCTTTTTACTTTATTTTTTATTTGATCTCCTTTGCTAAAGCTAGAGAGATCGATGCACGGGTGGAGAGATTCGAACTCCCATCAACGGTTTTGGAGACCGGTATGCTACCATTGCACCACACCCGTTTTCCTTAAACTTTATTACCCTTTATAAATGGCAAAATGGCTACCCTTTTATCGGGAGCCATTTTGCCTATATTTACGACTATGGCAATTAGTCTAAAATCTCAGTAACCTGACCTGCACCTACGGTACGACCACCCTCACGGATAGCGAAACGTAGACCTTTGTCCATCGCAATTGGAGCAATTAACATTACTTCAATTGTTACGTTATCTCCCGGCATTACCATTTCGCGACCTGCCTCTAAACTGATCTCGCCAGTTACGTCGGTAGTGCGGAAATAGAATTGCGGACGATATTTATTTTGGAATGGAGTATGACGTCCACCTTCTTCTTTTTTCAAGATATACACCTCAGCTTTGAACTTAGCGTGTGGCTTTACTGAATTTGGTTTAGCGATAACCATACCACGTTTGATATCTTTTTTCTCGATACCACGAAGTAATAAACCTACGTTATCTCCTGCCTCACCGTAATCAAGGATCTTGCGGAACATCTCAACACCTGTTACAGTTGATTTCAATTTTTCTGCACCCATACCAATGATGTCAACCTCTTCAGCAGAGTTGATAACACCTGTTTCGATACGACCTGTTGCAACTGTACCACGACCAGTGATCGTGAACACGTCTTCAACCGGCATCAAGAACGGCTTATCTTTATCACGTGGAGGAATTGGAATGTAAGAATCTACTGCATCCATTAATTCCATGATTTTTCCAACCCATTTTGGATCGTTATTCAATCCGCCTAAAGCAGAACCACGAATGATAGGAGTTTTTTCTCCATCAAATTTATAGAAGGTCAATAATTCACGAACTTCCATTTCAACTAGGTCTAATAATTCAGCATCATCAACCATGTCAACTTTGTTCATGAACACAACAATTTTAGGCACACCAACCTGGCGAGCTAAAAGGATATGCTCACGTGTTTGTGGCATTGGTCCATCAGTTGCAGCAACTACTAAAATTGCACCGTCCATTTGAGCAGCACCGGTAACCATGTTCTTCACATAATCGGCGTGACCTGGACAATCAACGTGTGCATAGTGACGAGTCATTGTAGAATACTCAACGTGTGACGTGTTAATTGTAATACCGCGTTCTTTTTCTTCCGGAGCGTTATCAATTGACGAGAAGTCGCGAACTTCTGCTAAACCTTTACTTGCTAAAACAGTTGTGATAGCTGCAGTTAAAGTAGTTTTGCCATGATCTACGTGACCAATAGTTCCAATGTTCAAGTGTGGTTTGGAACGGTCGAATTTTTCTTTTGCCATAGTTTTATTTTATTTACTTTTTGTTGTTATATATTAGTTTTCTACTAATTTTTTTATTTCATTTTTTTGAGCTGTTGATCTCGTCACTTGTGACGAGACGACCTCTCAACTTTTTTGAGCTGTTGAGCAGGATTGAACTGCCGACCTCTTCCTTACCAAGGAAGTGCTCTACCACTGAGCTACAACAGCCTGAACATTTGAAAATTTGATCTCTTTGCGTTGCATCGAAATTTTGAAATGTTCATCAACATCCCAAGATCAATTCTCAGAGATCTAATTCAAACGTTGTTTCTGAATTCTGTGTTGCAGCACCCAATTCAAGATCGACTCATTTTTTAAAAGAACAATACGTTCAGATACGCGAAAAGTCCCGCACTTTGGGGACATCCGAAACTCCATCGACCGTGATACACAAGTCTTTCTTGTTTCGTCCGCACTAAACGGTTATTTTCCATCTCCACAATCTCCTTTTTCTCTCTCTACTTTTCTCTTCCAAATTCTAGAGCGAAAGACGGGTCTCGAACCCGCAACCTCCAGCTTGGAAGGCTGGAGCTCTACCAATTGAGCTACTTTCGCTTTTCAATTGACAACTGCTTGATCTACAATTGACAATTATCAACAAGCCAAGGACAACTTCACTGAAGCTTCGTCGACCACAGTGGGGTAAGATGGATTCGAACCACCGAAGACGAAGTCAGCAGATTTACAGTCTGCCCCATTTGGCCACTCTGGTATTACCCCAAACAACGCTAAAGAGCCGAAGAAGGGACTCGAACCCCCGACCGCCTGATTACAAATCAGGAGCTCTACCAGCTGAGCTACTTCGGCTTTTAATGCTTTAAATGTTAAAGAACTAGCCCCAAAAATTTTAGGGACTGCAAAATTAATTATTAATTCGGTTTAAACAAAAGAAAAACCGATTTATTTACACATTTTTTTAATGGGCTGTAAATATAGGAAAATAAGCTATTTGAGGGTGCCTAAATGCTTATTAAAGATCTGAAAATTGGAGGGCAAATAATTGTTGAAACGAGTACCCAAATTTTTGCCCCAACCAAGACCAAAACCTAGGTTGGTAAAGCGTTTCAGCCCTTTTGATCCGTTCGCAAGTTGAAATGACTCCTTTTTAAGATACTTAATTGATTCTAAATCAGATAGTTCAATACTATCAATTGATGTTTTCAAATTATTTGATAACGCTAAAAAGTGATGTGGGACCAACTCATCGTGTTTTATCTCGCCAATTGGCGTTCCAACTGACTTGAAATAGAGCTCATTTTTAAATGAATTGATGAATGATAAGCAGTTGTTATTCAGTAATTTAAATTCATTATTATGATTAATAACTTTATGATCTTGGTCTAGCTCGACGAAATTTTCGATGATGATATTTTCGGCTTTTGATGCCTCTTTGAACGTGTTTTTTTTGCTGAGATTGAAAGATCCGGATCCATTCGGAATTTTCAAAACGCAGGAGAAAAATCCTTCCCCTAAAACTTTATTCGGATAGGCCCTAAATCCAAAACCAGTGTCCTCAAAGCCCCACTTTGGATCAATATCTACATTCACAACCTCCAAACCATGTTCAGCTATCAACCATTTCACCATTTCTTCGTTTTCAGAGCTAGAATAACTGCAAGTGCTATACACCAAGTGCCCATTTGTTCGTAAAGCAGGTAGCACATCACTCAAAATGCTTTTTTGTCGAATACTACAATTTGCAACGGCATCCAAGCTCCATTCATTCACAGCATCTTCTTGTTTTCTGAACAATCCGCTTCCACTGCACGGTGCATCAACTAATACTATATCAAAAACACCTTTAAGCTTTGAAAATGAACTTGTTTCACTGTTTGTAATTATATGATTGCAATTGCCCCATTTTGCCAAATTATAGGCGAGAACATCAGCTCTGTTTTTGATCACTTCATTACAAACCAAGGCACTTTTTTTATTCAATAGTGAACTCAAAATAGTTGATTTTCCTCCCGGAGCTGCGCAAAGATCCAAAGCAAAAATTTCCTTTTCAAAATTCACAACCTGCTTCAAAAGGTACTCAACAAACATGGATGATGCTTCTTGAACATAATAACAGCCCGCATGGAATAAAGGGTCGGATGTAAAAACGGGACGTTCTTTCAAATAAAACGCATCATTTGCCCAAGGAACATTTGCTCCAAGTTCAAACTTTAAAGCAGTTTTCTTAAAGGGATTGATCCGAATTGATGTTGGGGTTTGAGTTTGATGAGCTTTTACAAATTCTTCTTCATTAAAACCAGGGATATGTTTTAAACTGTTTATAAAATCCGGAGGGAACGAAGACATGGAGTGTGTTTATAAAATAAATTTGTCGCGTGGATATTGTCAAAGTTCGTAAAATAAAATTGAGTTTACCACAAGCGCTCGAAAAAATAAAACATTGGTGCGCTTATCAGGAACGTTCGCATTATGAAACGCGTAATAAGTTGTACGATTACGGATTGAGTTCCAGCAACATTGAAGAAGCACTTGCAGTATTAGTTTCGGAGAATTTTTTGAACGAAGAGCGCTTTGCTGAAACATTTGCGAGAGGAAAATTCAGAATAAAACAATGGGGAAAAAACAAGATAAAAGCCGAATTGAAATTTAGAAAAGTAAGCGATTACTCTATCAATAAAGCTTTAAAACAGATAGATCAAAACGATTACAGAAAAACAATTGAAAAATTGATCGCGCGGAAGTTAAGGGAAACAAAAGAAAAAGTAACTTACAAAAGAAATTACAAAGTTCTGCAATATGCGATAGGTAGAGGTTTTGAGCAAGACATTGTATCGGATATTTTAAAATTACAAAGGGAATACTAACATTTTAATATTATGAATTTAGACCTAAAAAATAAACGTGCGGTTGTATGCGGAAGCACGCAAGGAATTGGAAAAGCAGTGGCCATGG
Source organism: Sphingobacteriaceae bacterium (assembly GCA_023251775.1). Classification (GTDB taxonomy): domain Bacteria; phylum Bacteroidota; class Bacteroidia; order B-17B0; family Aurantibacillaceae; genus Aurantibacillus. The sequence continues at coordinate 6,019 of JAHEYC010000065.1, forward strand.
AGCTTGCAAGCATGGGTTGCAACGTAACTTTGATCGCACGTAATGAAGAATCGTTGAAAAAAACCAAGAGTGAATTACCAACGAGCGGCAATCAAACACACTCTTATCTATGTGTTGATTTTACAGATCAAACAAAATTGAAAGAATTAATTGAAGCATTTATTCAACGTACAGGACCAGTGAATATATTAGTGAATAACACAGGCGGTCCCCCTGCAGGACCTGCAAACACAGCAAAAACAGAAGAATTTTTGGACGCTTTCAATCAGCATTTGATATGCAATCATATTTTAGCACAGGCCTGTATTGAAGGAATGAAAAATTCGGGTTACGGACGTATCATTAATATCATTTCTACTTCGGTAAAACAACCGCTTCCAAATCTTGGTGTTAGTAATACCATTCGCGCAGCGGTTGCAAATTGGGCAAAAACATTGGCTAATGAGCTGGGAAAACACAACATTACAGTTAATAATGTATTGCCCGGAGCCACAGCAACTCAGCGTTTGAGCAGCATCATAGATAATAAAGCGTTGAAAACAAACGTAAATGCCGATGAGGTAAAAAAAGAAATGCTGCATGAAATTCCAATGGGTAGATTCGCTGAAGCATCAGATATAGCAAGCGCTGTAGCGTTTCTTGCAAGTCCGGCTGCATCCTACATTACAGGTATAAATGTGCCTGTTGACGGCGGAAGAACTGCCTGTTTATAACCTTTCCTGAATTCAACAAATCGTTGTTACTAAGTTGATAACCACGCTATAAACGCGGGTTATGTTAAGCCGTATTTTTGGTAACATGATAAAATTTTTAATAATCACCTTCAATGCATTCCTGTTCTTTTTGATCAGTATCTTCTCTGACGCAGATGGGATAAGCATTTCAAGCAATTTACCAAAATCAATGCAGCCCGGCCAAGAGGTCGAAGTTGAAGTGAAGGTCACTAAAGGTGGCTTAGGTGGGTTTGCTAAGTTCCAATTAGAAATGCCTGAAGGCTTTACTGCTACTGAGGTAGACAGCAAAGGAGCTAACTTCAGCTTTGCTTCCGGTTTAGTAAAATGGGTATGGCCGGCGCTTCCCACCGAAAGCGATGTTATTGTAAAATTCAAATTAAAGGCCGATGCGGGTATGTCGGGTGCAAAAACAATAGCAGGTAAATTCTCTTATGTAGAAAATAATAATAAACAAGTTGTAGAAATGGCTCCTGTTGAAATAATGGTTGGAAGTGATGGCGCTGTTGCAACTGAGAACAATAATAGTACACCTACAAACACTACGTCTTCGAGCACACCAACTGTTGCAAGTACTACGCCCACTGTTGCAAGTACTACTCCAACGGTGGCAACAACGCCTACAGTTGCAAGTACGCCAACCACTGAAGTAACCAATACTACGCCAACAGTTAGTTTAAACGACGAGCCTGGTGCTAATGTAACTGTTATTAGAAATATTAAAGCCGGAAGTAATGCTGATGAGCATTTAATAGAATTAAAAATAAGTAAGGGTTCTATTAAAGGGTTTGCAAAATTCAGTGATGATCTTCCTGCCGGTTACTCTGCTAAATCGGTAAATACTTCCGAAAGTTCTTTTTCGGTAGCTGATGGTAAAGTGAAGTTTGTTTGGGTAACTCTTCCTTCTCAAGAAGAAATAACTATCTCTTATTTATTAAGTGGTAGAAGCATGTCGCTGGTTGAGTTAACCGGCGAGTTCTCATACTTAGCAAATGATCAAAGTAAGAAATTCATTATGCAAAAGGTTACAATACCAAATACACCTTCGGCCGAGATCGCTCAAACACCAACTACTATTCCAACCATGACCGAAACTCCTACAAACACAACAAGTACTGTTCCAACAAATACCGAAGTTGCGGTTACAACAAATACGGTTACTGCAACTGAAACTCCTACAACTACAGGGAACAACAATAACAATACCGAAAACACAGCCACGAATATTACCGAGAACAGAGCAGGAAGTATTAATTATCGCGTTCAGATAGGTGCTTTTAGCAATGCAAACGTTACTTCGGCTACTTTGGTAAAGAAATTTGGTGTAAGAGGCAATATCATTAGCGAAATGCAAGCTGGTTTAAATAAATTCATGGTTGGTAATCATGGTGAGTATAAAGATGCCCGCGATCAACGCGAAACCATCAAACCTTCTATTAATTCGGCATTTGTAGTTGCTTATAACGGTGCTAAGCGTGTTACGGTTCAAGAAGCTTTAATGCTAACAAATCAGAAATGGTTCAAGTAATGCCAATTGCACATGTATTTTAGTCAAAACTGCTCGTTCTTTTCCATCAATACTTCTTCAAAAAACTTTTCCATAACGATCAGCTATGGAAAAGTTTTTGTTCATCGTCTTGATGAAAAATTACTTCGCATCTTTAGACAAAAATATATGTACAAGTTGGCATAAATTTACTATTTTTACCATGTAAATATGTTCAAGAGGCTATCGGTTCTTATATTACTGTTATTTGCCGGCTATGCTAAGGCACAGACAGATACTGCCGCTTCGCCTTTAGATAAACTTACTCCCGAAGAACTTATTCAGTATTACATCAATGAGCCTGAGCCTTTCTCAAATTACAAAGGCCCTGTAAAAGTTGGTGACTCTCTTTATGGCGTTTTAAATCCACAAGTAATACCTACACAAACTGTTGAAGCCAAAGGTTTATACCATGAAAATATTTATGAGCCTCAAGATTCAACAAGCGCCGATACCATGTTTGTTTCAACCGCACAAGCCATGAAGCCAAAAGTAGCTTTGGGAGCAGGGCGTTTAGGTTTTTACGGAGATCTTTACAGCAGAAATTTTCAATCGCCTTTAACGGCGCGTTGGGGATTTGACCTTAATCTTTCACAACGTTTAACTAGATATCTTCAATTGAATTTTAATGTGATGTTTGGTAAGCTTGGAGCTAATGAAAGATTCTATGGTCACAATGCAAATTTTATTTCTGAGATAAGAGCAGGAGGAGTTAATTTGATGTACGATTTTGGGAATTTCATTCCTGATAAATACATTGTAAGGCCTTATTTCACCTTTGGAATTTCAGGATTTGAATTCTTAAGCAAAACGGATATATTGGATGCGAACGGAAATAAATATTACTACTGGAGTGATGGCAGCATAAAAAATATGGATGAGTACGCAAGCGGATCTCAATATGCTGTTGACTTAAAACGTGATTATGTTTACGAGACCGATATTCGCGAAAGCAATGTGAGTTTATTTGGAAAATATCCTGAACGTTCGTTCGCTACCGTTTATGGCGCAGGAATCGTGATGAAAGTTACCGAACGCGTTGATCTTAAATTTAATTTCCAAATGTATATCACGGGTACCGATTATATTGATGGCTTAACAAAAGACAATGGCGGAAATCACCACAGAGATAAATTTACTTATTCATCTGTATCTCTTCAGTACGACCTTATTGCAAAACCGATCAAGATCAAAAAGAAAAGGAAACAAGCTGTTGATCCATCTACAATTGATTGGCTTGCTTTAGATAAAAGCGATTACGACAAAGATGGTGTTGATGATATGAAAGATAATTGCCAGGGAACTCCACCGGAAGTTAAAGTGAATTCGGATGGTTGTCCTGAAGATAGTGATGGTGATGGCATAGAGAATTTCAGGGATGATGAAATAAACACGCCAAAAGGAATGGTGGTTGACGCAAAAGGTGTTGCAGTTGATGATGCCTATTGGAAAAAATGGTACGATCAGTACATGAATGATTCTACAGATGCAAATACAACCACCGAATATATTGGAAACGCATTTGCCTTGAAGAGTAACAAACCAAAATTTGATCCAGAAAAAGAAGTTTACACGGTTGAACTTGCGCGTTACGAAGGCGCCATACCAAGCGATGAAATGGCATTTTTATTAAGTATTGGCGATATTAATTCAACCACACTCGAAAATGGGACTACAGTTGTTTATACTTCGGGTAGATTCAAAAAAGTAAAAAGTGTGTTGAAGAGCCGCGACGAATTTGTAAAAATGGGTAATGCTAATGCGGGTATCTCTAAATTAAAAGGTAAGAATATTACGCGCTTGAGCGAAGAAGAGGTTCAGAAATTATTAGCAGCAGAAACAAAAGCAATGGAGAATATTAAAAATGGTTCAGATTCAACCAGTATTGCCAATGCAAATATTATAGAGAACGTACCAAGCGAAGGTTTTGGTCCGGATGATATTGTTTACCGTGTTCAGTTAGGTGCATTTAAAAATAAGATCTCTTCAAGCGTATTCAACACAAGTGCAGGAGTTTTAGAATTAAAATCAGGTGAAAGCGTTTACAGATATGTTACACGTGGTTATAAAACAATTGATGAAGCTGCACAAGTTCGCGCAGATCTGGTGATACAAGGTTACAGCGATGCGTTTGTAACGGCGTATAAAGGCGGTAAGCGTATTCCAATGAATCAAACTCAGGCTAAGGTTGAGAAAGGATATAAAGAGGACTTGAACGAGAACAAAATGTTCAGTTCAGTGAACAAAAAGTTAGTATTGTTCAAGATCCAATTAGGTCCTAATAAACGTCCTGCTCAAGTTGCAGCGGCCGACGAAAAATACAAAGGCCTTAAAGATCTTGAGAAACAAGCTACCACAACAGGCAATATTCGCTTTACAACGGGCAGTTTCCCGGGCTTTGATGCTGCCGAGAAATACCGTAAGGAACTTGAGGCCAAAGGATTTAGCGATGCTTTCATCATCGCTACCTTTAAAGATGAGCTTATATCCATTCAGGAAGCTCTAGAACTTTTAAAATAAGTTAAATTCCTAAGTTTGGCCTAAGTTTTGAAATTAATTTGTAACTTTAATTTAAATTTAACACACATGAAAAAACTAGCTTTTACGATCGCGGCAGTAGCTGCATTTTCTTTTGCAAACGCACAAGAAATTCAACAGCCAACTCAAACACCTACTAAGACCAAAACTACAGCCACTACCGATAAAAAGGAAGGCGCTACTAAAAAAGAGGCAGTAGCAACAGACGGAATGAGCACTTCAGGAACTACTGCAGAAAGTAATCCTAATAACTCAAAGTCAACTGCTACAGATCCTAAAAAGAATGGTACACGAATGGCCATTAACGAAAAAGGTTTACCGGGTGAGAAAAAACCTGCAAAAACCACAACAGCAGCAACTCCAAAATAATATAAATAATAAAACCACCGCAACGGTGGTTTTTTTTATTTTATCAATTAATTTAGCATAAATTTAAACGTGCTAGATCATTATTTTTCCCGCTTATCCTTACTTGTAAAACGTTTACTCCCGGTTTATTTTGCGTATTTTATTTGCAGAGTACTCTTCTACTCCTTTAATCAAACTCTTTTTAGTGATTTTGGTTTTTTTGATCGCGCTGCCATTTATTTTTACGCACTTCGTTTTGATACGGTTAGTATTTTGATCTGTAATTCACTTTTTATTATTCTCTCTATACTCCCTTTTTCTTTTTTTTATTCTAATGCTTATCAAAAGATCTTGCTTTGGTTATACACACTTACGAATAGCATTTTCATTCTTTTCAATCTTATTGATATAGTGTATTTCCCCTATATCAAAAAACGCTCTACGGCAGATATCTTTAATCAAATGGGTGGACAAACCGATCTCTCTACACTTCTGCCTCAATACTTAAAAGACTTTTGGTATTTGATAGTGATACTAATCGTTCTTATTTTTTTATTAGTACGCGTTTACAAAAAAATTGAAGTTAAACGCATCGACTATAATTCCAAAAACCCAATACTTCTAACGTTGCTTTTGCTGTTAACTTGTGGGTTAACTGTATTGGGAATTCGCGGAGGTTTGCAAAAGATACCATTAGATGTAGTAGATGCTTGTCAATACGCCAAAACACAAAATTCCAGCTTGGTGCTTAATAGTCCCTTTACCATCATAAAATCATTGGAGAAAAAACAATTGCAAGATCTTGAATTTGGAATTGCAAACCCCGAATCAATTTTCAACCCAATTCATTATTACAAAAACGATACACTGCAAAAATTAAATATTGTGGTGATCATGATGGAAAGTTGCGCTAAAGAATACACTAAACTGGGAAAAGTAAAAAGCTATACGCCTTTTTTAGATAGTTTGATGGATCATTCGCTCACGTTTAGTAATGCATTTGCAAATGGACATAAATCCATTGAAGGAATTCCGGCAATTTTATCTTCTATGCCAACACTAATGGAAGATCCTTTCATAAACAGTACGTATGCCACTAATTTTTATCCCTCGTTTGCCAATCTTTTAAATTCAGAAGGCTATACAAGCGCTTTTTTTCACGGCGGTGCAAACGGAACAATGAATTTTGACAGCTATGCCAAACAAAACGGTTACAACGCGTACTATGGAAGAAATGAGTATGCAAATGATGCCGATTTTGATGGCTCATGGGGCATTTGGGATGAACCTTTTCTTCAGTTCAGCTTAAAAAAAATGAACAACATGAAGCAACCATTTCATTCGGCCATTTTTACGCTCAGTGCTCATCATCCATACAAAATTCCTGAAAAATATAAGGGGAAATTTGCAAAAGGGCATCTCGAAATTCATGAAAGCATTGGTTATGCCGATCATTCTATTCGATCATTCTTTAATGAAGCAAAAAAACAAACTTGGTATGCAAATACATTATTTGTACTTGTGGCCGATCACAGTAGCATTAGCGATCATCCATTTTTCAGAAATAATATTGGACAATTTGCTATTCCGGTGCTTTTCTTTAAGCCCGATAACAGTCTCAAAAGCACGTACAGAAAGGTTTTCCAGCAATCAGATATTTTACCGAGCGTACTTGATATTATTGGATACAACAAAGCATTTTTTAGTTTTGGTAAAAGTTATTCAGATACGCTTCAACGTTATGCTGTGTATTATACCGATTCGCGTCATTATTTTTTAAACGATTCGCTAGCTTTTGATCTTATCAATTATCAGGTCGATAATGCGGTGAATTATAGAAGAGATTCCTTACTTGAAAAAGGTCTTATTACCATTTACCCCTTCGAAACCGAAAAACGCTACTGCCAGGCCTATTTGCAGGTATATAACAAAAGGCTTATTAATAATGCTTGTATGGCAAAATAAATATTGCGTATTTTCGTTGTTATACCATTGCAAAAAGCACTTACATATTCTCTTAGCATATTCCTTCTGATCCTTGGCTCCGTTTTTGCTCAAACCGCTGTTGTTTCAGGGGTTTTAAAGGATAGTGAAGGTAATTTTATTGAAAATGCCAGCATTGGCGTAAAAGAGGATTCAAAATACTCTACGTTCTCAAACGAAAAAGGTTTTTACAAATTAACCGTCCCGGCTAATGCAACTATTACAGTTGTTTTTAATTCTATAAGTCATTTCCCAATTTCCGGAACAGTTTTTTTAAAAGAAGGAGAAGTTTTTTCCTTCTCCCCTACTCTCAAATTTAAAAATGATCTTATTGGTGTTGAAGTGACCGATGTAAAAGTTCGCGCCGAAGAAATACTTCATATCGATCCAAAGAATTTTTTGCAATTACCAAGTGTTACCGGAAATATTGAAGATCTCATCAAGACACAAATTGGCGTAAGCAGTAATAACGAATTAAGCAGCGGATACACTGTGCGTGGCGGTAATTTTGACGAGAATTTAATTTATGTGAATGATATTGAAGTTTACCGTCCGTTTTTGGTGCGCAGCGGGCAACAAGAAGGTTTAAGTTTTGCAAATCCGTACATGGTACAAAATATTAATTTTTCGGCCGGAGGTTTTGAGGCAAAGTATGGCGATAAATTAAGCAGTGTTTTGGATATCACTTATCGTAAGCCACTAAAATTTGCGGGCAACGCTTCGGCCAGTTTCCTTGGAGGAAATGCACAAGTAGAAGGAATTTCGAACAATCGCCTTGTAGCTTGGAGCTTAGGCGCACGTTATCGCACCAATAGTTATTTATTAAAAACATTTGATACCAAAGGCGAATACAGACCAAGTGCTTTGGACGTACAAACCTTCATCACCTTTGATGTGAATCCGAAATTTAAATTGGAAGTGTTAGGAAATGTTGCCAGCAATAAATTTTTAGTGATCCCTTCTTCACGTCAAACTAATTTTGGAACTGTAAAAGAAGCATTACGATTAACAGTTTATTTTGACGGACAAGAATTAATGCAATACGAAACATATATGGTTGGTGTAAGTGGAACATACCGACCAAAACCAAGCGTGAAATTAAAATTCATTTCTTCTGCTTACCGAGCTGATGAACGCGAATTGTATACCGTGCAAGGACAATATTACATTGATCAATTAGAAGCTGATCTTGCCAAACCAAATTTCGGACAAGTGGCTTATAATCGCGGTGTGGGAACATTTTTAAATAACGGACGAAATTATTTGAATGCTACTGTTTATAATTTTGAACACAAGGGTACAAAATATTTAAAAAAGAAATCCGAATTATTATGGGGGGTAAAATATCAACTCGAAAATATAAACGATAAACTCAGCGAATGGAAAATGGTTGATTCTGCCGGTTTTATTGTTCCGTACAGTCCTTCAGCCATTGATCTGACTGATGTTTACAAAACAAAAATTTCTATCGCGAGCACGCGTATGCAGGGTTATACGCAGTACAACAAAACCATTGCAATGCGAGATTCGAGTTTGTTTATTTTTACTGCGGGCGTAAGAGGAAATTATTGGACATTCAACCAACAATTAGTGTTAGCACCGCGCATCACTCTTGCGTTTAAACCAAATTGGAAACGCGATTGGTTATTTAAATTCTCGAGCGGTATTTATAATCAACCACCGTTTTACAGAGAGTTGAGAAATATTGATGGGAATATCAATCGTAATGTAAAAGCACAACAATCATTACAATTTGTTTTAACCAGCGATTATAATTTTTACATGTGGAAACGTCCGTTCAAATTAATAATGGCGGCATACTATAAAGAATTCAGAAATCTAATTGCTTATGAAGTAGACAATGTGCGCATTCGTTATTTTGCAAACAACCATACAAAAGGATATGCAACCGGTGCCGATTTTAGGATCAATGGCGAATTTGTAAAAGGCGTTGAGAGTTGGGCCACGCTTGGTATTTTAAGAACGTATGAATATTCGAAGGATAATATTCATTACATCTATCATAACAAAGAAGGAGAAGAGATCGTAAAAGGATATACATTCGATCAAGTAAAAGCAGATAGTGTGCAAACCGATCCGGGTTATATTCCACGTCCAACCGATCAATTAGTAAGTTTTGGAATGTTCTTTCAAGATTATATTCCAAGTTTGCCTTGGTGCAAATTCAATTTGAATCTTCAATTCGGAACAGGAAGACCTTTTGGTCCACCCACTCACAAACGCTATCAGCAAACCCTTCGCATGCCGCCTTACCGCAGGGTTGACGCCGGTTTTGCCTTTAATGTGTTAAAAGAAAATAGAGAATTTAAACGAAAAAATGCCTTTAATCATTTAAAAGATATGTGGATATTTGTAGAGGTATTTAATTTGCTCGCAATTCAAAATACAGTATCGTATACTTGGGTGCAAGATGTAACAGGGAACAGATATGCCGTGCCAAATTATTTAACCAACAGGCAAATTAATTTACGATTGCAAATAAGATTTTAAAAATGAAGCACTATTCCACATTTGCCATTGAGATGTTCGTAAAACATGTGAATCAACATGTAGAAGGTTCTACTTGGTTAATGCAAAACGGTTATCAAGAATTGCTTGCAACACTTGAAGCCATTCGCGATGATAAAAAAGCATTTAAATTCTTAATGGATAATAAACATTTTGAGTTAGCTGCTTTTGTGAATGCTATTTGGGATGATGATAAAGCCTTGAGAGTTCTATTAGATAAAAAAGCATTTGATTGGGCTGCCTGCGCCAATATCATTAATGGAGATGAAAAAGCGAAAGAAGCGTTGATCCGAGTTGGAAAAGGACATTATGTAAATCTTGCGTATGCAATTCAACGCCGCATTCACGAAGATGGCGATAGAAATGTAAGTCCTTGGGGCGTTTTCCAAAATCTTTTCAATTTAAAAAAATATAAAAAAGATGAGGATAATTGATAGCATACCACATGCAAGTATCACCATCAGTATTTTTCAAATGAACGATAAATACCTGGTAAAATTTGAGGCCGGTCCAATGGAACAAGTGTTTAAATTTACCGTGGCCGAAGTAAAAAGTGTGGAGAATTTAAAAAAACTCATCAACGAGGACTTCATCGAAAAATGCAGAGTGCGTTTTAATGAGATGTATCTTCAATTGAAAGATACCACCACAAAATAATGATCATTTATTTTAACCCCGATTGTTCTAAATGTAACCAAGCATTGGATCTTTTAAAGCAAAACAACTGTGAATTTACAATTCGCAATTACATCACCCATCCTCCTTCGGTTGAAGAATTAAAAGGGCTTCTGGATAAATTAAAATGCAAAGCCATTGATATTGTTCGAAAAAAGGAAGCGCTTTACGAAGAAAAATACGCTTCAAAACATCTTAATGACGAAGAATGGCTGCAAATTTTATCGGAGCATCCTATTTTGATCGAAAGACCCATTGTGATTAATAACAATAAGGCCATTATTGGAAGGCCTCCACAATTAGTGCTCAATATTCTGTAGTTTTATTGCCAATGCCAAGCTTTTAGTTATTTTTGTATCATGCCCATTCGCGTGCTAAAATACTCTCTGCTTTTATTTTTAGCATTGCTCTTAAAGAACGCGAACTCTCAATCGGCTTCGTTCAATCATGTTACCGCCGATGATGGATTATCTTATAATTCTATTTCTGCGATAACACAAGATCCCAAAGGTTTTATTTGGATAGGCACTTACGCCGGATTAAATAAATACGATGGTTATAAAATGACGCAATACGCAAAAGCCGATAGCGGCTTGAATAAATTGCGTGCAGGTATCATTCGGTGTTTATATGCCGATAAAGAAAATAATCTTTGGATTGGTACAACCGACGGAGGTATGAGTAAATTAGATCTGCTCACAAATCAAATAACAACTTTTCTTTACGATTCAACCGATGCTGAAAGCGGTTCTAAAAATTCTGTTTACGATATCAAAGAATTTGAAGATGGTATTTTATACGTTGCTGCCGATAACGGATTAAATATATTCGATAAACGAACAAATAAATTTTCGAAATTAAAACATAACGATAAAGATCCAAACACTTTACTTGTAGATATTGTAAATACCATGACCAAAGACACACGCGGACATATTTGGTTCGGGCACAGCGGTCATGGCCTTACGGAATATATTCCTGAGCAAAAAAAATTCATCCGTTATACATTTGCCGATCCGAAAGCAAAATTAAGAGGCAACCGCATTCGAAATCTATTTGCCGATAGCAAAGGTTTTGTTTGGATCAGTTTTTGGCACGCCGGTGTTGGTATTTATGATACAAAGAAAAATTATTTTTGGGATCCGGTGGATACCATTCCTTTATATGAAAATTTGAAAAGAGTTGGACTCATTTCACAATTCATAGAAGATCGCAATGCAGACACTTGGATGTGCACTGCCGAAAAAGGAATTGTAAGATATCAGCGCAAAACCGGTGAGCTCGATATTTTTATGAATAATCCCGATGATCCTGAATCCATCAGCGATAACACCAATCTTGCCATCATGGAAGATAAAAATGGTTTGATCTGGTCGGGCACTTGGAAAGCAGGGTTGAATTATTTTAATCCTAATTGTTTAAAGTTCGGACTTTATAAATACGAAAGCAATAAAGAAAATACACTAAATGATGATTATATACTTTCATTTTTGCAAGATAGCAAAGATCAGGTGGTGATAGGTACAGGTAAAAGCATTTGTAATTTTAATATTAATACAAAACAATTTACCAATGTAAAATTAGATCCTAACGATGTGAATTCACTTATATTTAATTCACAGGTGACTTTTATTTTAAAAGATTTTGATGATACGTATTGGTATGGCTCAAATGGTAACGGACTTTACCATTACTTTCCGAAAACAAAAAAATACAAGCATTACCACACTTCAAATTCACCAAATTCCTTATCCAGCGATATCATTAATTATATTTTGCTGGATGCCGATAATAATTTATGGATCTCTACTTACTACGGAGGTATTAATTTATTTGATCGGCAAAAAGATAACTTTACAACATACTTAGCCGACAAGTCAAATACTGAATTATTTTCGGGCACTGTATTGAATTTACGACAAGATAAAAAAGGAAAGATCTGGGTGGGCACCGAAAAAAATGGTTTACTCATCCTAAATCCAAAAACAAGAACCTTTATTAAACCATTCACCGAAAAAAGCGGTTCGCCCTTATATAAAGGCATTATATTTTCTACTTACTTCGATCAAAAAGGAAAATTATGGGTGAGTTGTGTGGATCGTTTTTTAGAATTAGATCCCGAAACTTTTAAATACATTGATCATTCAGAAGATAAACCATTATTTAGAAGCGATTTTAGCGGTATCACACAAGATGCCCAAGGAAATTTTTGGCTCATTAGCAGTAATGGTCTTTTTAGATATAACCCCTCAAAAAAAGAAGCAAAACGATTTGGCAAACCCGACGGCACACAAGGCTTTGAATTTAATTACAATGCCATTTTAAAATTGTCAAATGATAAAATTTTAGTTGGTGGTTGGACAGGAATGAATTATTTTGATCCCAAAGAGATCGTTGAGATCACAAATCCGCCTTCCGTTTCGTTTACCGAACTCTATGTATTGAATAAACTCGATACACTCTCAACGCATATTTCACGAACAGATCAGATAACGTTAAGTTACAGAGATTATTTTTTCGCCATTCACTTTGCCGCTTTTGATTTTTCAAATCCAACCGAAAATAAATTCATGTACAAAATGGATGGTTTGGATGAGGATTGGATAGATATTGGCACACAACATCAATTAACTTTCACAAATTTAGATCCGGGCGATTATGTATTAAATATAAAAGCGGCAAACAGTCAAGGTGTGTGGAACGATAAACCCTTGCAATTAAAAATAACCATCACCCCACCCTTTTGGAGAACCAAATGGTTTTATGCCTTGTGTTTGATCGTAATTATTGGAAGTATTTATTTCTACATAAAATACCGCGAGAAAAAATTACGCTTAGAAAAGGAAATTCTCGAAAAAAAGGTAGAAGAACGTACACTCGAGCTCAACGAAGAAAAATTAAAAGTAGAAGAAGCGCACAAGGATATTAAGGATAGTATTTATTACGCGCAAAAAATTCAGTCAGCTATTATTCCAACTGAGGACGATCTTAAAAAAGTATTACCAAACTCTTTTGTACTCTTCCAACCAAAAGATATTGTGAGCGGCGATTTTTATTGGCTCGTTGATAAACCCGAGCATGTATTTTGCGCCATTGCCGATTGCACGGGCCATGGAGTTCCCGGTGGATTTATGACCATGCTCGGAAGCGGATTTTTGAACGAAATAGTTAACGAACAAAAAATTACGGAGCCCGCCGAGATACTAAATAAGTTGCGCGAAAAAATTATCAGCACCTTAAAACAAACCGGCCGCTCGGGCGAAAATAAAGACGGAATGGATATTGTGCTCTTACGTTTCACTAAAAAGAACCGCGAATTAGCTTACGCTTGCGCCAATAACGGCTTTATTTTATTAGACGGCGAAACCATGAGCGAACATTACGGCGATAAACAACCTGTAGGAATTTACGGCCACGATGTTAAACCATTTACCGCGAACAAACTCACGTTAAAAGAAAATGTTACGTTGTATAGTTACACCGACGGCTACCCCGATCAGTTTGGCGGCGAAAAAGGAAAAAAATTCAAATACAAAACCCTTAACGAATTGCTCATTAAAAACACGCACCTACAAATGTCTTACCAAAAAGATAAACTCCACGACGCTTTTGCTGCTTGGAAGGGCCCTTTAGAGCAGATCGATGATGTATGTGTGATGGGGATAAGGTTTTAGAGTTAAATACTTCGATCACTAATTCGTAAGGGTAAAAGCGTACAATTTATCTATTTATTAATGTTCTTTTTCTAAATCTTGTAGTCTCCCAGACTACAAATTTTTAAATCCATAATAAAATCAACATCAGGAGAGATTTTTTAACCAAAAATCTTTTGCCTCAACCAAGGTATTTTTTACATTAGGTGTCCATTTTGAATTAAAATTGTCAATTAGATCATTCATATTTTTAGTTGCATTATGTTTTTGCAAAACAGCAAGCTCACAATTTGATTTTGGTACAAGTCAACCGGTTGGTCAACCAAATACTGTAAATCCTAATACAAATACTTTTGTGCCAAAATATGATGAGGCAAGCATTAATCATATAATATCAGTAGTTCATCAGGTAGAGCAATCAGAAAATTTCATCAACTTAGGTGGATTTAGCCCGGACTCAAACGTTGCGTTGCCATTTGGAATAATTAAAGATATTGGTGCAGTGCGTTATATAATCGTCGTGGATTCACTTAAGTTCAAATCTACAGGCGCCTATTTCAGCTGTTACTCTGCCATAGATTTTCCTGGGACAACAAAGAAGATTGCTTTCAATACATCTGTTTCCTAAAATATTAAATTTATGAAAAGCATAAAATCCATAAACGCAAAAAGCCCCACATTACTGTGAGGCTTTTGCTTCTTTAAAATTGGCATCGACATACTCTCCCGGGATTTAGTCCAAGTACCATCTGCGCTGGCGGGCTTAACTTCTCTGTTCGGAATGGGAAGAGGTGATCCCCGCCGCAATAGACGCCATAAAGGGATAAAGTTTAGAAAGTTAAAAGAGTCATAAAGTTTAGAAAGCTGGATAAACCAAAACTTTCTCAACTTTTCTAACTTTCAAAACTTTGAAACTTAAAATAACAATTGAAAAAAGACACGAGTTAGCGGTGTTGCTACACAATAGAAAGCTTACGGATAATTAGTACTACTCGACTTTGCCATTACTGACTGTACATCTATAGCCTATCAACCTGGTCATCTTCCAGGATCCTTGTAAAGAAAACTTATCTTGAGGTGAGTTTCGCACTTAGATGCTTTCAGCGCTTATCTCATCCGAACATGGCTACCCTGCGGTGCAGATTAGCTCCACAACAGGTATACCAGCGGTTCGTCCGACTCGGTCCTCTCGTACTAGAGTCAGCGCCCCTCAATTTTCTAACGCCCACAACAGATAGGGACCGAACTGTCTCACGACGTTCTGAACCCAGCTCGCGTGCCACTTTAATCGGCGAACAGCCGAACCCTTGGGACCTTCTCCAGCCCCAGGATGTGACGAGCCGACATCGAG
>JAHEYC010000130.1 GCA_023251775.1 Sphingobacteriaceae bacterium
ATAGGTCCAACGTCCTTTACTTTTTTCAAACGATTCTAAACCTCCAAAACGTCCGCGGGCAAAGAACATGGGAGCGGGGAGGCCCGGTTGCATTTTGAAAAAATTCTTGAGCATATAATCGGTGAGCAATTTATGCTCTTCAATTTTTGTGCTTGTATTTATTTTAGAAACGATAGCTTCAATGCCTTCTGTATTAAATTCCGGACTAAAATACATATCCCATAAATTTCGGATGATCACTAATTCACGCAAACTATCATTCTTTAAAAATTGATCTGTTCTGCAAAAATCATTTAGTTCTTGCAGACTTGCATCTTGATTAATGATCTTGTATAACGTAGTTCCTTTTTTGGAAGAAGCTAATGTATTGAGGTAATTATTAAAACACTGCCCAAAAAAACTCATGTATTCAAAATTATGATATTGGATCTTTTTGTTAGCGATGAAATTATTGATCAAAGCTTTTTCTCCTCTTGATAAACTTGCATTGATGCCTGCAATTTGATAGGTATAATAATTAATAAAATATGGATCTTTGATAGTTGCGTAACGTTTATCGCACAGCAATTTCAACGAATCGGCGCGTTTAAAAAGCATTCGGTGCGTTAAGAATTGATTTCCTTTTGGCGTGAACACATCGGTGTATAATGCGTCATAATCTAAAATAAGCATATTGAGTTCGGTGGTATCACCGCCAATGATGCTGATGTTTACAGGCAATTCGGCATTTTCGTAATATTTAAATTGTTCATCGATCTCAGGAAAAAGAATCCCGTACACATAATCAGGTTTTACATATAATTTCCCAATATAATTATCAATTTGAACAAAAACGGGTTGGGTGTACGATGTATGAAATTTCAATTCAAAATAACCATCCGCACCAACAGTATCTGTTGCTTCTTTGAGTTTTAATTTTGTTACAAGATCTTGATAGGTATAAACATCAATTCGTTTATTGATATGCGACTTATGCGCTTTCCCTTTAATAGTAACGTTTTGGGCCAAAACAGACCCAAAAAATGAGATAAGGATTAACGCGTATGTTAATTGGTTTTTGATGGTTTTAAAGATAATGCAAAATTGCTGAAAGGTTACCATAAAAATTCATAATCGAAAGAATTCATCGCAGCTTCGCTGCTTATGCCTTTTTAGCCACGAATTACACGAATTTTCACGAATCTGGGTTTACATAAATTACACAAATCTGTGTGTAAACGCGATTTGATAAATAAACACAGATTAGTGAAATTAAACCACACACAGATCAGTGAAATTCGTGCAATTCGTGGCAAGAAATCTAGTAAGTGGCCATTCACTAAGATTAACCACTCCGTTGTTCTAGATATTCTTTCTCGCTTATTTCCTCAGTAAAATCGCTGGTTTTCGCAATAAGATCGTTTATAAAAGTAAATTCAGGGAACTGAGTGGCCTTAATATGATTTATTTGGGTCTTTGAGCCAATTATCAGCAATTCCTCAAATTCCTTACTATTGATAATTTTATAAAAACGTTCATTGTTCTTGTACTTACGGTAAATGGGAAAATGTATAACTTCAGGCTTTTGCATGCAAGCATTTTTAAATTTAATAGCGCATCATATTCATACGCACTACAAAGATAGTGTAGAAAACGTTTGCATTGTATTACCAAGTAAAAGGGGCGCTGTTTTTTTGAAGGATCACTTTAAGCAAGTATTTACCAAAACTACATGGTTGCCTGATATACAGAGTGCTGAAGAATTTATTGAAGAACTCAGCGGATTAAAACAAGCCGATGAAATTGATCTTATTGCATTTTTGTACGAGAGTTATTTGGCCTGTTTAAAAGGGGAGAAAGAGCCTTTTGATAAATTTAGTAAGTGGGGACATTTAATGATCCAGGATTTTAATGAGATCGATAGGTATTTAGTAGATAGCCGTCAGATCTATAATAATTTAAAAGATATTAAAGATATTGAGAATTGGAGTTTGGGTGAGGAAGAACTTTCTATTACGCAAATGAATTATCTCAATTTTATGGGAAGCATTGGGGATATTTATGTGCATTTTTCGAACGAATTATTGAAAAGAGGTTTAGGCTATCAAGGACTCATTTATAAAAAAGCATCAGAGAATTTTAAGGATCATCCCGCTCTAAATAAGTATTCAAAGATCTTATTCTGCGGTTTTAATGCCTTGAATGCTTCGGAAACAAAAATTTACACGTGGTTACAAAGTTCGGGCAAGGCCGAAATGCTTTGGGATATTGATAATTATTACTACAAAGATAAAACTCAAGAAGCCGGATTATTTTTGCGAAGAAATTTGGAAGTGTTTGATGCAAAACAAAACTCCTTTACTGCCGATCATTATAAAACTGCAAAAGAAATTCATATTACTGCTGTTGCGGGACAAATGGGTCAGGCACAATTGGTGCATGATGAATTACTCAAATTGATCAATAGCGGTGTATCAATGACAAAAGTGGCGGTTGTATTAGCGAACGAGCGTTTGTTATGGCCCGTTTTAAAATTATTGCCAAAGGAAGTAGAGCATGTGAATATTACCATGGAATATCCAATAAGGTATACACAAGCGTATAGTTTTATTGACCTCTTATTTAATATCCAAATTAATTTTCAAAATAAGGGCAGAAGCTCGGGCTCGGTTTATTTTAAAGAGTTCATTGCGGTATTACAACATCCTTTCTTTGGGGTTTTACTAAAGAGTTTGGATCAAAAATTCAATGTGAGCGCCATCATCGATCAAATTAATCGCGATAATTTTGTTTTTATCGGTCAAAAGTATATTCAAGATAAATTCAAAGAACTTCCATCAATAATTTCGCAGATCTTTAAACCTTGGCCTTCGTCGTTGGATGGAAATAATAATTTAGTTTCAGTTATTGACCTTATTCGCAATTATTATATTAAACTTTTTGAGACGAACATTATTCATTTGGAATTGGAATATATGGAAGTGTTGTTGCGTTCGTTCCATCGCATTAATGATGTGCTTCAAAAATATCCGATATATTATGCCGATGTTCGTTCGTACAAACAATTATACACACAAACCGTTGGTGCGGCCACGGTTCCCTTTATTGGCGAGCCTTTAAAAGGTTTGCAAATTATGGGAGTTTTAGAAACTCGTACACTCGATTTTGAATATTTGATAATGGTGGGAGTGAACGAAGGTGTTTTACCTTCGGGAAAAACTGTAAATTCTTTTTTACCGAACGATCTGAAACGTTTATTTGGTTTGCCTTTGTATTATGAAAAAGATGCCATTTATGCCTATCACTTTTACCGATTATTACAACGAAGCAGTTTTGCGCATTTAATTTATGATAGCGAAACAGATGAATTTGGCAAAGGAGAAAAAAGCAGATTCATTTCGCAATTGCAATTTGAATTAAAACATTATCATCACGACCATCAAATAACGGAACATGTGGCCGTTTCATCGTCGCCTATCTATATTGATGATGCAATAAGTTTTCAAAAGAATGAGCAAACGTTAGAAAGGATTCTTTCTAAAGCAAGAAGCAATGAAGAATTTCGTGGAATTTCTCCTTCTGCGTTAAATACATTTAAAGAATGTTCGTTGAAATTTTATTTTAGATACGGCGCCAACTTAAAAGAAATAAAAGAAGTAGAGGAGAGTGCAGAAGCAAATACGTTTGGAACTATTCTGCATTTAGCACTTGAGAATTTATACAAACCTTTTCTCAATAAAAATTTGGCTGAAGATGATCTTGTAAAGATGCTTTCCGGATCGGAAAAGGAAGTTGAAAAAGCATTCAAAGAGTTTTTTAAGGATTCTTCTCCTTTGCAAGGAAAAAATTATTTGCAATTAGAGGTTTTAAAAGTGTATGTAAAGCGTTTGCTAGATCTTGATAAAGAAAATGTAAAGACTTTAAAGAAACAAAATAAATTTTTGAAGATCTTGTTTTTGGAAAGTCCGTGGAAAGCCCCATTGCAAGTAACTATAAACAACAAACAAGAAACTGTTTTTGTGCAGGGTAAAATTGATCGCATTGATGACTTCGGTGGGCAAATTCGTGTGATCGATTATAAAAATTCGATCAAATCCGCAGATAAATTCACATTCATCAATTTTGAAACATTATTTGAGGATATTGACTACAATAAACAACTTCAGTTATTTATATATATATGGTTAGTGTATAAAAACAAACCCGACTATTTAAAACAGTTGCAGCCGGGGATTATTCCTTTTAAGAAATTCCTTAAAAAACCAAAACAAATCGTTGGAACAGATAAACAAGCTTTAGAATTTAATTCTCAATTAATGAACGATCTTGAAAATCATTTAAGCGCTTTTGTGGGCCGTATCATTGACCTATCAAGCCCTTTCGGGCAAACCGAAGACCATAAAATTTGTGAATACTGCGATTATAAGGGAATCTGTAATAGATGAGTTTTACGGGACAAAACGTCCCGTCCAAACTGAGATTCGGATGTTCCGGTTGAACGGGACATTTGGTCCCGCTTAAAAAATAAACAAAACCAACATGCCGCCCCTACGGGGCTTTTGTATTATAGAATTATCGGTTTTACCGATATGCCGTCCCTACGGGACTATTTTACAATATTAATACGGCGCCAAAAAAAACAAATTATTTCCTAGCTCCGTAGGAGCGACATATTGGTAGCCCCCGCAGGGGGCGAAATAAACAACGGTGAACAGAACCCCTTTAGGGGTGACATATCGGTTTCGGGATGGCATCTTGGTGGTTGAAAAACATCCCTTTGTAACTTTCCTTTTTTTAATTAAATTTATAGTTCAAAATTTTAACCATGGGATTATTTGATAAATTAAAGAATGAATTCATCGACGTCATTGAATGGGTTGATAGTTCGAACAACACGATAGTTTGGAAATTTCCACGCTATCAAAATGAGATAAAAATGGGAGCAAAGCTTACAGTGCGCGAAAGCCAAGTTGCTGTTTTTATGAACGAAGGAAAAATTGCCGATGTATTTCAACCTGGTATGTACACTCTTGAAACGCAGAATATGCCGATCATGAGTACCTTAAAAGGATGGAAGTATGGTTTTAATAGTCCGTTCAAAGCCGATGTGTTTTTTATAAGTACCAAACAATTCATCGATCAAAAATGGGGGACAAAAAATCCGATCACATTAAGCGATCCGCGTTTTGGTTTTATTGAAGTGCGCGCTTTCGGGAATTTTGCTTTCCGCGTAAATGATGGTGCAAAATTCATTAAAGAAATTGCAGGAACAGATACTAATTTCTCAACAGAAGAAGTAACAGAGCAATTACGCAGTTTAATTGTCACAAAATTTACTGACGCCGTTGGAGAAGGAAATATTCCTATTGAGAAGTTCGCCGCTAACATGGACGAACTTTCAAAATTGGGACAAACAAAATTAAATGAGGATTTTTTAGAGTACGGTTTAACGATCACCAAATTCTTAGTAGAGAATGTATCGATGCCTGAGGAATTGAAGAAAGAAATTTTCAATTACTCGCGTTTGCATGCTATTGATATGCAAAAATTAGCGCAATTCAA
>JAHEYC010000066.1 GCA_023251775.1 Sphingobacteriaceae bacterium
TTGCAAAGTAATTGTAGCATACGTTTGTGTGGCAGCTTCAATTTTTACATTTTCTTTTGCTTCAATGGCCTGATGTAAACCATCGCTGTAACGGCGACCTTCCATGATACGGCCGGTTTGCTCATCAACAATTTTTATGGCACCGTTATCAATAACATATTCAACATCTTTTTCAAGAACGGTATAGGCTTTTAATAATTGGTTCACTGTATGAATGCGTTCGCTTTTGATACTAAAATCGCGCATCACAATTTCTTTAGCAGCAGCTTTTTCTTTTGGATCGATGATATTCTTTTCAATATCGGCAATTTCATCACCAACATTTGGGATCACAAAGAATTTTGGATCTTCGGTATTACCGGTAATAAAATCCAAACCTTTTTCGGTGAGCTCAACGTGATTATTTTTTTCTTCAATGGTAAAATAAAGCTCCGCATCAATTTTATGCATCTCTTTATTTTGATCCTGCATATAATGATTTTCGGTCTTTTGCTTTAATTGTGCAACACCTTGCTCACTTAAGAATTTAATTAACGCGCTATTCTTAGGTAAACCACGAAATGCACGCAATAAAGGAATAGCAGCTTCTTTCTCATTATTTTCGCCCATTAATTTTTTAGCATCAGCCAAAAATTTCAAAACAGTTTGCTTTTGAATATTCACCAACTTCTCTATACGTGGTTTGTATTCGTTGAATTCGTGACGATCTCCTTGAGGTGTTGGTCCGCTAATAATTAATGGCGTACGCGCATCATCAATTAAAACGGAGTCAACCTCATCCACAATAGCATAATTATGTTTGCGTTGCACAAGTTCTTCAATATTGCGACTCATATTATCGCGCAAGTAATCAAAACCAAATTCGTTATTAGTGCCATAAGTTACATCGCAATTATAAGCATCTCTGCGGTCTTGTGTGTTTGGTTCATGAAGATCGATGCAATCAACGCTTAATTCATGAAATTGGAATAGGGGAGCATTCCATTCGGCATCACGTTTGGCGAGGTAATTATTTACAGTTACTAAGTGTACACCTCTTCCGGTCAATGCATTTAAAAAAACAGGTAAAGTAGAAACGAGAGTTTTTCCTTCACCCGTGGCCATTTCCGAAATTTTACCCATGTGAAGAACCATACCGCCGATCAATTGCACATCGTAATGCACCATATCCCAAGTGATCTCGTTCCCTGCAGCTATCCAAACATTTTTCCATGTTGCTTTGCCATTAGCTATCTCAACATTTTTATGTGTCTTTGAAAGATTGGTATCAAAATCATTTGCTGTAACTATGAGTTGTTTATTTTCTTTAAAACGACGTGCAGTTTCTTTTAAAATAGCAAAAGCTTCTTCTAAAACATCATTTAAAGCATTCTCTAATTTTTTTGTGATCTCTTTCTCTATTTCATCAATTTCCTTATACAGATCTTCCTTCTCGTTCACATCCATGTCAGGATCTGATTCGATCTTGGCCTTTATGGTCAATATCTCATCATTCTCCGGTTTTACGGCCACTTTTAATTTTAATTTAAGATCGTGTGACTTTGCGCGCAATTGATCATCGCTGATCCCTGAAAGTCCTTTAAAAATATCGTTGATAGAATCTACTCTTGATTGAAGTTCCTTTATATCTTTTTCACTCTTAGTACCAAATAATTTCTTGAGAAGATCGAACATGTGATGATTTTTTATTTTAGCCTATAAATGTAGCAATTTTTGACGATAAACGATTTTGATGAAATGAACAAAATTGTTAAGATATGTTGCTAATTTCTACACTTATAAAGCTTATTCTACCACTTATAATAGCAAATATTATACTTATCTTACAAACGCTTATATTTAATGCAAGTATGTCAGTCAAGATCTTACGTCTTTCTATTACCCTATCTCTGCTTCTTAGCGCCTGCGCGTATTCGCAACAATATTACTTTAAAAATTACAGCGCCGAAAATGGTATGCCATTTGTGCAGGTTTACGCCATATTTCAAGACAGTAAAGGTTTTCTGTATACCGGTGGTTATAATGGCTTGAGCAGATTTGACGGAAAACAATTCACCAATATCAATTATAAAACCGGTCTTGCCGATAATTACGTTAATTCTATTTGTGAAGACAAAAAAGGAAGGATAATTGTTGCAACAAAAAAAGGATTATCCATTGTTGTAAATAACAAAGTAAGTAAAGAAAAAATAAATGGACTTGCTCCCGGCACCAATATACTTTGTTTGGAAATGGATAAGAATGGTGATGTCCTTTTAGGAACAGCTTCGGGTTTATTTTTGATGAAAGATCAAAACATCACTAAAGTTGAAGGCGGCAATAATATTGAGATCCACGATATATTAATGGTAGAAGAAAAAATTTACTGCGCCACAAATAAAGGACTTTTAAAGATAGAAAGAGGAAAACCACATTTCATTACTACAAAAAATGGTATCGCAAGTAATAATATCAATTGTATATCTGTGAGCGGTAATAAAGAAACATTAGCATTAGGAACGGTGAATGGTTTGAGTTTTTATGATCTTAAAACCGGAAAAACGATCTCGTATTTTATTGAGAATGGTTTGATAGATAATAACGTAAGCTGTTTATTATTTGAAGGCGATAATAGTTTGTGGATCGGTTCTCAAACCGGTCTTATAAGATTTGCTAACAAGGAATTCAATTATTACAATATCTATTACGATAATAATTCCAATATCATTCGATGTGCACTCAAAGATATGGAAGGAAATATGTGGTTAGGAACGCACAGTGGTATTTATAGATACAGAGACAATTCATTCTCTACTTTTGATAAAATAAACGGACCCGGAAATGCTTTTATTTTTGAGATCTTCCAAAAGGATAAGGATCTTTTTATTTGTAGTGAGAATAATGGTGTTTACAAATATTCGCAAGGATATTTCAAGCGGTATGGAATTCCGGACGGTTTACCAAGCAACGTTAGTAGGAGTGGTTGCGTTGATAAGAATGGACGTGTATTTTTTGAGACTGACGGAGGTGTGGTTGAATTCAAGAATGAACGATTTAATAAGGTCTCAGTTTCAAAACGCATCAAAGCTCCGCATTATAAAATGTTTTGTGATAAAGATAATGTGAATTGGCTTGGGGGCGTAAATGGGATCTCAACTTTTTCTTTTTCGCCATCTGGTAAAATAGATACAAACTTCATGAAACTTCCAACAAACTCTGAGGATTTTATGGTCACCGATATTTGTGAAGATAATGATGGTTATAAATGGATATCGGCATACCAAGCCGGATTATACAAAATAAAAGGAACTACTATTGAAGATATTGGCAAAAAATTAAATATTGAAAAGAACGATTATATTTCGGTAAGGAATACAAACAAAACTATGTTTGTTGGAACCTTAAATGGTTTACTTGCCATTGATCTAAAAACAAATTCATATAAATATATTAAAAGTGAAGATGGATTGATATCAGATATTATTTATTCTATTGGTTTTGCTAAAAATAAAAGTACCTTATGGGTAGGAACCAATATTGGTATTAGTGCATTAGATGTTGCAGAGTTTGAGCGATCGGGAACATTAAAAATATCATCGTATGGTAAGAACGAAGGTTTTGCCGGAATTGAATGTAATACCAATGGTGTTTTTGAGGATGATAATGGTGCAGTATGGTTTGGTACTATTAGCGGATTGATAAAATATCTTCCCAACAATTATCAAGCTAATAAAACACTTAACAAGACAAATATTTATAATTTTAAATTAGGAGATGTAGATACGACCTTGTATTCAGGCGCAGAAATAAAATACAGGAATAATAATATCACATTTTATTATAGAGGAATTTGTCTTACTGATCCCGACAAAGTATTGTACAAGAAAAAACTGGAGGGTTATGACAGGAATTTTAGTCTGCAAAGTGAAGATGATAATGCTAAATATTCCAATTTAGCACCAGGCACCTACACCTTCAAGGTAATTAGTTCCAATAACGAAGGTGTTTGGAATGAAGAACCGGCATCTTTTGTTTTTAGCATCCTCACACCATTTTATCGCACGTGGTGGTTCGTTGTTTTGGTTGTAGGTTTTTCCGCATTCTCTGTTTATCTTGTATTTAAGATCCGGGTAAATAATATTAAGAACAAACAACAAAAGGAATATGAACGTAAAGTAGAGATGAGTAAAATTGAATTGAAGGCTTTACGTTCTCAAATGAATCCGCATTTTGTTTTTAATTCATTAAATTCAATTCAGCATTATATTTTTAATAGTAAGAGCGATGAAGCTGTAAAATACCTCAACAAATTTGCGAAACTCATGCGCGTTATATTGAATAATTCAGATAAACCAACGGTTGCTATTGAAGATGATCTGGAGGCATTGAAATTATATTTAGAGTTAGAACAAATGCGTTTTGAGGATAAATTCGAATATAAATTTGAGATAGATAAGAATGTGGATCTTGATTACGACATTATGCCACCAATGCTTTTACAGCCGTATGTTGAGAATGCTATCCTTCATGGATTAACGCCGGGTAAGGGAAAAGGATTATTAACAATAGGGATAAGAAATGAAGAGCATTTTATTGTTTGTACGATCACCGATAATGGAATAGGAAGAAAAAAATCGGCGGAAATTAAGCGTACGATGCCCGGAACCAAGCATAAATCATTTGGAATGAAAATAACCGAAGAACGTTTACGGATCCTAAATGAAATTAGTCTAAGCCAGCATAGGGTAAAGATCATTGACCTTGAAAATGAGGACGGAAGCTCGGCCGGAACTACTGTTGAATTACATGTGCCTATATTATAATTCTATTTTGTATATTTAAAAAAAGAAATCATGATCAAAACATTAATCATAGAAGATGAACTAAAGAGCAGAGATGTTCTAATGAAGATCATCGAAAAAAATTGTCCGGAACTTGTAGTGGTAGGAAATGCCTCTAATGTAACCGAAGGCGTTGAAATGATAAAATCATTAAAACCCGATCTTGTTTTTTTAGATATTACCATGCCTGATGGAAGTGGATTTGATCTGTTAGAGCAGGTGAGCGATCAAAAATTTGATCTCATATTTGCAACTGCAAGTAATTCGCATGCTATTCGTGCGTTCAAATACAGTGCTTCCGATTATTTATTAAAGCCAATTGATATTGAAGAATTAAGGAATGCGGTTCTACGGGTAGTAAAGAGAAAATCGGAAACACCCGACATGAATAACCTTAATTTTTTGATCCAACAATTAAAACGATCGGATGATAATTTTCAAAAGATCACTTTACCAACCGGAAATGCATACGAGATCATTAATTTAAAAGATATCGTTCGTTGTGAGGCAGATGGAAGTTATACCTATTTTTATTTGACCGATAAGCGCAAACTCATGGTTAGCGCCAGTTTAAAACATTACGAAGAACTCTTACCTGAACAAGATTTTATTCGCGTGCATCATCATAATCTTATCAATATGAATCATGTGGTTAGATTTTTAAAAGAAGATGGTGGATATGCGGTAATGAGCGATGGAAGTAAAATTGAGATTTCTCGTCGCAAAAAAGATATGTTCATGGAACGATTGAAGAGTTTTAAGTTGATCTAATAGAACGCAGATAACGCAGATTTTTATGATTAACGCAGATAAAAAAATCATAACTGATCATATAGATCAGCGTCATCAGCGTTCTATCTTATTTTTCTACAAACCCTTCATCAGCTTTTAAGCCGGTCATTTTACTTGCCTCAACTGCTAATTCATCGCAGCGGTTGTTCTCCACATTATCGGCATGACCTTTTACCCAATAGAATTTGTGTTTATGAGGATCGTATGTTTCCAAAAACCTTAACCAAAGATCCACGTTCGCTTTTTTCTTAAACCCTGTTCGTTGCCAGCCCTCCAACCATTTTTGATTTATCGCATCAACAACGTATTTACTATCCGAATGAATTTTTACAATAAGATCTTTGTTCTTCACACTTTCCAATCCAACTATCACCGCCAAAAGTTCCATGCGATTGTTGGTTGTCTTTTTAAAACCCTCGCTTATCTCTTTACGTTTACCTTTGTATTTTAAAACAACGCCGTAACCACCCGGACCGGGATTTCCACTAGCTGCTCCATCGGTGTATAGTTCTATATGATCTGCCGTGCTCAAATTATTTTATATTCAATTGTAAAAAGTTCTCTCCATTTACAAAACCTTCAAGATGATCCCCAATTTTTACTGGTCCAACACCTTCAGGAGTTCCCGTATAAATTAGATCCCCAACTTTTAAACTTACAAATTTGGAAATATGGCTTATGATCTTATCAATAGAGAATATCATTTGATTGGAATTTCCAATTTGTTTGCTTTGTCCGTTTAGTTTTAATTCGAATGAGATATTGTTCAAGTCAAATTTTGTTTTAGAAACGAATTTCCCAATAGGCGCGCTATTATCAAATGCCTTTGCTTTTTCCCATGGCAAACCTTTTTCTTTGCATTTAGCTTGTATATCGCGTGCTGTAAAATCGATTCCCAAACCAATTTCTTCATAATATTTATGTGCGAATTGTTCTTCAATATGTTTTCCGGCTTTACTGATCTTTACTACTAACTCAATTTCGTGATGAAGATCTTTAGTGAATTCGGGATAATAAAATTCCTCTTCTTTTAAAAGAGCTGTATCGGGTTTCATAAAAAAAACGGGTTCTGTTGGCGTTTCCGCTTTCATTTCCTTTGCGTGTTCGGCGTAATTTCTACCAATACAAATTATCTTCATACTTATTTTACCGTTAAAGGGTTTATTAGTACATTTAACCGCAAATTTAGTATTTAATTCTTAGCAAGGTTTTATGGATCAAAATTTCGATGTAATTGTTGTTGGAGGTGGCATCGTAGGATTAGCAACGGCGTATAAACTAACAGTTATGCATCCTAACAAAAAGATCCTTGTTCTCGAAAAAGAAAAAGAGGTTGCCGCGCATCAAACCGGACATAACAGCGGCGTTATTCATAGCGGTATTTATTACAAACCGGGTTCTTATAAGGCTATTAATTGTGTTGCAGGAAGAAGAGAATTGGTGAGTTTTGCCAAAGAACACAAGATCACGCATGATATTTGCGGTAAAATAATTGTGGCCACCGATAAAAGTGAGTTGGCGCACATGAATAAAGTTTACAACAATGGAATTGCAAATGGGGTAGAGGATATCGAGATCATTGATGCAAAGCGGATAAAAGAAATTGAACCATTTTGCGAAGGCATTTCGGGAATTTGGGTGGGATGCACAGGAATTATTGATTATAGTGATGTTGCGCGAAAATATGCCGAACTTATTAATGCAAAAAGTAACGGAAGTAAAGTGCTTACATCGCAAAAAGTAATTGGCTTCGAAAAAAATAATGATGGCACCGAAATAATTACGGAGACAGGAAAATTCCAAACAAAATATGTGATCACCACTGGCGGATTACAGGCCGATAGATTAGCAAAAAAAGAAGGACAAAAAAGCGATGCGGCCATTGTTGGCTTTAGGGGCGATTATTATGATCTTAGTCCAAAAGGATTGAACAAAGTAAAAAATCTTATTTACCCTGTGCCAAATCCAAAATTTCCTTTTTTAGGCGTGCACTTTACTCGTATGATAAATGGTGGCACTGAGTGCGGACCAAACGCTGTTTTTGTATTCGATAGAGAAGGTTATACCAAAACGGCTTTTAATTTAAAAGATACAGCCAATGCATTTGGATTTAAAGGCACATGGAAATTCTTCGCTAAACACTGGCAATTTGGTTTGGATGAGTATAGAGGTGCTTTTAGTAAAAGGTACTTCTTAAATCGTTTAAGAAAGCTTATACCAAGCCTTGAATCGGATGACATTGTTCCTGCCCGTTGTGGAATAAGAGCAATGGCCCTTGGACCTGATGGAGAAATGTTAGATGATTTTAAAATTGAGAAGCATGGAAATGCCATGCATGTGATCAACAGTCCTAGCCCGGCGGCTACTGCAAGTTTAGCATATGGAGGAGAGATAGCAAAAACTGCGACTGAATACTTTAATTTAAAAAATTAAATAAGTTCTATTGCGTTTGGATATTTTGCTTTCCAGTTCTTTAAACTCTCTGGAGTTCTAACTAAGATGGTTGTTCTTGCGTCTATTTTAAGTTTCACGAGATAGGTACTACCTTTTTTCTCTGAACGTTTTACAATTGCTTTCATTTTGTGTGTTTTAATGCTTATATACAAATGTGATTCATTTGCCTTCGCTTTCCTAATCAAATAACGTTAAAATAAATTCATTTTCAAGTATTATCACAAGGCTAATGATTGGCTGTGAACAGGATATAAACAAAAAACGCCTCCCATAAGGAGGCGTTTTTAATAATACTTTTATTAATTAGAAGTATAAGTTCAAACGAAGTGTTCCTGTTGGTCCCCATACTGAGTTAACACCGTCAGTATCTAACCACCATTGTCCACCACCTTTAGAACTTTCAATTTCAGCCGAACCAGTTGAATTAGTACCAGCGCCATTGCTTCCAACACCTTCATATGTTGTTTTGGTTGCTCCTTGTGAAGTTAAACCAAGACCCCATCCAAATTCACCACCGATACTCATTTTCGCTAAAATGAAGTATTCAGCACCAATGAATCCGCGAAGTCCGAAAGAGAAGGCAGTACCATATTTACGCTCAGTAACACGAGCACCGGCACCACTTAAACCCGGCATTGCAGGGTTTCCTAAATTATTACCTACGTTTCCGTATGCGTTTGCAACTGTGAACTCATCTGCAGCCATAACGTCAACGCTTAATGAAGGAGTTGTTGTTGAAACTAATGAATTACCATAAGTAAATTTATCTTTCATCATGTTCATATAGATCCCAACTTCCCCGCCATAGTAACCTTGTAGACGAGTTTTTCCTCTACGCATTTCCATACCTACAGCTAAACCAACAGTAGTGTTTGATTGTTTCCAAACATTTTCTACCATTGCGCTTGGCGCAGGCCACCCTGTTGCTGTGCTAGTAGCAGCAGCTTGCATTTTCAATACATCAGCCACCATGTTTCTCATAGAAGCACTTCCTAAACCAATTCGTAATGAACCACGATAGCAAGTTGCAGCATCGGTAAAATATCTACCGGTGATAGTGTTTGCATTGGTAAAGAAATTAAAAGTTGGTGCATTGTTAGTACCGGTCTTTCCGAAGAAATTACCCGCATACCTTAAAAAAGGATCTGCATCTATTGCAAGTCCCCAGTCTCCTGCTTCCGGAAGGATCATTTCATCCTTCTTTGATTTTAGTTCCTGCGCAAACGAGGTAGAGATACCCAGAGCAAGCGCTAGTAGAGTTAGTGATTTTTTCATGTTTTATATTGGTTTAAATATTTAATGTCCTAAAATTAACTGGAATTAAATCTCAGCAAACACATAATACTCACCCATTATTAACAAACGTATGTTAAATTGTTGATTTGTTTTGAAGAAGTGGTACGAACTTGAATTGGCCTATGACCTGTTTTTCGAAATTACTTTGGCTGGTTTTTCTTAAAATGTTCATTTCTTGGTTCTCTCCGTCGCCAATTGGGATCACAATGACGCCTCCTACCTTTAACTGAACTAGCAGATCGTTAGGGATATAGGGTGCTCCGGCTGTAACGATTATTTTATCAAAAGGAGCAAATTGAGGAAGGCCTTTATAGCCATCGCCATATATTAATTTGGCAGTTTTGTATCCTATATAAGGCAGAAATAATTTTGTTTTATCGTGTAAACTTTTTTGGCGTTCAATACTATAAACTTTTAAGCCCATTTCAATAAGCACTGCCGTTTGATAGCCGCAGCCAGTGCCTATTTCAAGCACTTTTTCTCCTGAAACAGGTTCTAATTTTTCGGTTTGAAATGCAACGGTATAAGGATGCGAAATGGTTTGTCCTGCCCCAATTTGTAAAGCTTTATCGCTATAAGCGTGATCAAGCAAGGCGGGTCTTGCGGTGGAAGTATCAAAAAATAAATGTCTTGGTATTTTGCCAATGGCCTTTAAAACGGTTTCGTTCTTAATGCCTTTTTCGCGGAGTTGTTCTACTAATCTCTTTCGTTTCCCTTGGAATAGGTACTCATCCTCTTTACTTACTTGATAAAACACTGGCTCCCCTTTTACACAAAACTAATGGTAATAGATCCCTATAATTTGATATTTTTGTATGTTTACTAACAATAATTGTTTTATAATTGCAAACTCTAAATGGCAAGTCAAAACCGCATAGCACTCATTGGGTTAGGTTATCTCGGGAAGATACATCTGAAACTTCTTTTTGAGAACACCGATTGGCGATTGGTGGGAGTTTACGACATTGATCAGAATCTGTGCAGACAATTATCTGAACATTACAACGTAAAGTCATTCAGTTCTTTATACGAAGCTATTGAGAGTACTGATGCAATTGATATTGTAACACCAAGCAATACACATTTTGATATTGCGCGCCAAGCCATCATTGCCGGAAAGCACGTGTTCATTGAAAAACCACTTACCGCAACTCTAAAAGAAGCTAAATTACTTCAAAGTTTAGTTACCGAAGCGCATGTTTGTTTGCAAGTAGGACACGTAGAGCGATTCAATCCTGCTTTTATTGCGGCGCAACCTTATTTTAATGAGCCTCGGTTCATTGAAGTTCATCGCCTTGCTCAATACAATCCGCGCGGAACCGACGTTTCGGTGGTATTGGACCTTATGCTTCATGATATTGATCTTTTAATGAGTATTGTGCCTTATAACATCAAAAAAATAAACGCGGTAGGGTCAAAACTCGTAAGTCATTCGGCTGATATTGTTAACTGCCGAATTGAGTTTGAAAATGGATGCGTTGCTAATTTAACTGCAAATCGGATGGCATTTAAGAACGTTCGTAAATTCAGAGTTTTTAATAAAGATAACTTTGTATCTATCAATTTATTAGATAAGGTTACTGAAGCAATTAGAATACAAAACGCCACCACAAATTCAAAAAATTTGATCATCGAAACGGGTAAATCTATGCCTAAGAAAGAAGTGATATTTGAACACCCTATTATTTTACCAACAAACGCAATAAAGGAAGAACTCCTGGCGTTTTATACGAGTATAAACAGCGATAGAAAATCGATCATTTCAGCAGTAGACGCCATCAAGTCACTAGAGGTTGCCGAAGAGATCGAGGAAAAGATCAAAAATTAAATCGCTTCGAATTTGTAAACTGATGTTGTTGGTCATTCGGAACATACTTTTCTTTTTTGTATTCACCCTTGTATTTTCATGTAAAAAAACTTTTAAGCCTGCTACCGATGCTTACTTTGTAACTACTAGCGCTATCACAATTATTACGCAACCCGGCCAGGGATACGGAAGTCATAATATTACAGATCTATGGATCTATACGAACGGTTTTTTTAGAGGGGCTTATCCTGTAGGAAAAAAAATGCCGATCATGATAGAGGATGGTAAAACAGTGATAGATGTTTTTGCAGGAATAAAAAATAATGGCATCTCGCGAACACGTATCAATTGGTTGTTCTATGAGCCCATAAAACTCGACACGGTTGTTGCGTCGGGAGAAAACATTGTACGAAATTTTGCATTTAAATATAGGAGTTCAGTTGTTTTCCCTTGGGTTGAGGGCTTTGAATTACCGGGTTTCAGTTTAGTAAAATCGTCCATCTCAGATACAACATACAAGGTGCACGTGAACGATGCGCATGTATTTGAAGGAAATAAATCCATTGAGTTAGGATTAAGCGGATCGGCACTTACCGCTCAAATAGAAACGGCAATACTGTATAATTTACCGCTATCAACAGCCAATGTTTATTTGGAGATCGATTATAAATCAAATACTGATTTCATCATCGGTACTTCCACAAACGGTGTTTTTTTTGAATCCGTTGTGGTAACTCCAAAAGATGATTGGCATAAGATCTACGTTGATCTGGCTGCATCCATTAACGCAGATAAAACAACACCAATGAAAAAGATCATCCTAAAAATAAAACGAGATCAAACTATTTCGGAACAAAAGGTCTATCTCGATAATATTAAATTAGTGTACATCTAATGAATAAAACTTTCCGCACCATCCTATACATTTGTTTCGATTTTATTACGGCGGCGCTGGCGTGGACCTGTTTTTATTATTATCGTAAATCAAATATAGATTCTTTAAAATTTGATCCTGCCCAACTAAAGATATTTGATGATACCTTCTTTGTTTCCGTTGTGGCCATTCCTTTAGCTTGGGTATTGGTGTATTATTTAATTGGATCGTACAACAATGTTCTTCGCCGTTCACGTATCAACGAATTTGTGCAAATGTTCGCGGTTTCGTTAATTGGTGTTACTGTTCTATTTTTTGTGTTGATCCTTGATGATAATGTGGCCAGTTATCGAAATTATTACAAACTGTATGCGGTTCTTTTCTCTTTCCATTTTATTTTCACCGCAACTTCGCGATTAATTCTTTCAAGCTATATCAATTATAAAATTCACTCAAAGAAATTTGGATTTGAGACCATCATTCTTGGAAGTAACGAGAACGCTCTAAAAATTTATAATGAGATAACTTCTCTCAAACAAGGCATTGGAAATAATTTAATTGGTTTTGTTCGCATTGAAGGGAAGAATGGCTACTCGGATATTTTAAAACAAAAGCTTGCTTACCTTGGCGATTATAGCAAGATCACTGAGATCATCAAAGAACATAATATTCAAGAAGTGATCATTGCCTTAGAAAGTTGGGAGCACGAACATCTTAAACAAATGGTGAATGATCTTGCCGACCTTGGCGTTATCATAAAAGTAATTCCTGATATGTACGATATTTTAAGCGGTCACGTAAAAATGAATACCATTTTAGGAACACCTCTTATTGAAATAAAACATTCCGAGATCCCCGATTGGCAAATAGCCATGAAGCGTTTTATGGATGTGAGTTTCTCTATTTTTGCTTTAGTATGCTTTAGTTGGTTGTATGTGATACTTGTGATCATTATCCGCGTGGGTTCAAAGGGTCCTGCGTTTTTTATTCAACGACGAATTGGAATTCATGGCGAAACATTCAATATCATTAAATTTAGAACAATGTATGTAGACGCCGAAGAAACCGGTCCGCAATTATCAAAGGAGAACGATCCTCGTGTAACACGCTTTGGAAAATTCTTAAGAAAGGTGCGCTTAGACGAGATCCCACAATTCATTAATGTGATCAAAGGCGATATGAGTATTGTTGGTCCGCGACCTGAACGCGAATTTTTTATTGCACAGATAGTTGAGCGCGCACCGCATTATAAACATTTACAAAAGGTTCGTCCTGGTATTACCAGTTGGGGACAAGTAAAATACGGTTACGCCGAAAATATTGATCAAATGATAGAGCGATTAAAATTTGATATTCTTTATATCGAGAATATGAGTTTGTTACTTGACTTTAAAATTTTAATTCACACGGTTCTCATTGTCATCCAAGGTCGCGGTAAATAGTCTTCTGCAAAGCGATGTCACCCTGAGCGAAGTCGAAGGGCAGCCTAATTTAATAACGAAGCCACTTAAAGATCTCCCTCCAACTCGTTTTCTTTCCATACATTAAAATTCCTGTACGATAAATTTTTCCGGCCAACCAAACTGTTCCAATAAAGGAAACATAAAGAATAGCTAAGGAGGTTAGAACCTGCCATGTTGGAACGCCTTGCGGTAAACGCGCCATCATTACTATGGGGGAGGTGAACGGAACAAAACTTCCAATGATCACCGCATTGGATTCGGGACTGATCATAATTTTTATTGCCAAGAAATAACCGATCATGAGTGGGATCATTACAGGGAACATGAATTGCTGCGAATCGGATTCGGAATCTACGGCACTACCTATGGCTGCGAGTAATGAACTATAAAATAAATATCCTCCAATGAAGAACAAAATAAAATAAATAGCAACCTCGGCAAAGTTGATGTGACTTAATTGATCAAGCGCTTCAAACATTTTTTGATTATCCTTAAAATCATCCATGGCATCCAAGTTCGCATTCGTTCCCATTTTCATTACGAGTTGATTTTGCGAATCAAATTTTGTTTTCATATCGAGCATATCTTTCATAAATATGCCCGAAAGA
Source organism: Sphingobacteriaceae bacterium (assembly GCA_023251775.1). Lineage (GTDB taxonomy): Bacteria > Bacteroidota > Bacteroidia > B-17B0 > Aurantibacillaceae > Aurantibacillus. The sequence continues at coordinate 14,115 of JAHEYC010000066.1, forward strand.
ACCATTGAAAGTACAGTAGTGATAATGGCAGTAACCGTAAATTGAATGATACCAACAACGGCAACTCCAATTATTTTTCCTATCATTAATTGAAAAGGTCGCACACTCGACACAATAACTTCAACAATGCGACTTGTTTTTTCTTCCATCACACTGCGGAATACCATCATGCCATAAAGTAAAATGAATAACATCATTATTAAACCCATGGCGAATGAGAATAATTGAATACTATCGGAGTTCTTTACATTTCCATTCTCATCTACTTTGGTAAGTTCTATTTCTACCGGCTGGCGTGCGCTCGCAATAATAGCAGGATCGATATTATTAGCTTTTAATTTTTGTTCGTAGTAAATACGTTCCAATTCGTTTCGTAAATACGTTCTAAAAGCAAGACCCGGATTTTTTTTGAAGAACACTCTTGCCTTTGGAATGATATTTCCATCGCTTCCTTTTAAAATATGAAGTATGGTTGTATAATCCGAGTTTTGAAACTCCGCTTGCGCTTCTTCTATTTTTTTATCGGAGAAGTTGAGGGCCACAAAATCATTTCCATGTAAGGTTTGCGAAAAGATCCCAGTTTCATCCAACACCAACACATTCTGTTCAATTTTTTCGGGCATAGAGGTCCAAAATATCAAACACATGGCACCCATAAAAATAAGCGGCGTCAAAAAGGTCATGATAATAAATGTCTTGTTAGTTAACTTCGACTTTATTTCTCTACCAATTATTAATCTTACTTTACTCATTCGGTATAATTACTTTTTGTACCTGCTAAAATATTTTCTTCACCTACTTTTTGTATAAAAATATCATTCATGCTTGGGATGATCTCGGCAAATGATATGATCTCGCAGTTTGGCAGAACAGCTTGTAACATTTGACTCGAGGTTACATTATTCAAAAGCTTTACAGTAATTGTATGAACATCTTCGTCGGTGTGTTTCTCTAATATTTCGGCGCCTGTCCATAATGAATTTGTAAAACCAATGATATTCCCTTTGAAAGAGATCCTATATGTATTTGTACGGAATGTTTTACGAATATCTTTTACCTTACCATCTAATATTTTTTCTGCTTTGTTTATTAATGCAATATTATCGCAAAGTTCTTCTACACTTCCCATGTTATGCGTAGAGAAAATAACCGTTGATCCTTTTTTACGAAGCTCTAAGATCTCGTTCTTTATCAATTGCGCGTTAATTGGGTCAAAGCCACTAAATGGTTCATCTAATATCAATAGTTCGGGTTCGTGTAATACTGTCACAATAAATTGAACTTTTTGTTGCATTCCTTTACTTAGTTCTTCAATCTTCTTTTTCCACCAGCCTTGCATTTCAAATTTCTCGAACCAATACAATAATCGTTTTTTGGCTTCTTCTTTACTTAAGCCTTTTAAGCGAGCTAAATACAAAGTTTGTTCACCCACCGCCATTTTTTTGTATAAACCTCTTTCCTCAGGAAGATAACCTATCTTTTCAATATGCTTTTGCGATAATTTTTCTCCGTTAAAAATAATACTTCCTGTATCCGGACCCGTAATTTGATTGATGATGCGAATGAGTGATGTTTTTCCGGCGCCATTAGGACCTAACAATCCAAATATACTTTGGCGCGGAATATCAATGCTGATATTACTCAAAGCTTTATTGCTTGAATAATTTTTTGATACGTCTTTTATATTTAGGATGTCGGACATTATACTTCGCTAATGTACAAAATTAATGATGCTCTTCCACATCGGTAACACCACCGCTCACCACAAATTTCATTGCTTCCGAAGCATCCGCTTCTAATAGCTTTATTTGATCTTTTGGAACTATGATGAGCTTACCGGATAAAGAATACGAATATGGCATATAAACCGCCACTTTGTTTTTGATGTGAAGTTCACTAAGATCTTCTGCAGTTAAAAAACCTATCTCTTCAATATTGGCTTGCGGATTTGTGGTCACTAGTACGGGTTTATTAAAACGTTTTTTGTTACCCATAAAAGCGTTTGTAAAATCTTTGATGGGCGCATAAATATGACGAACAAACGGCGCGTGCTCCAATTTATCTTCCAAAATGCTAAAGAACCTCGTAAATATAAATGTTGAGCCAATTGAACCCATAATTGTAATGGCCCCAATAGTAATAGCCAAGCCAATGATCGTATTAAGAATAGAATTTTCTACGATTCCAAAGAACGAGAACACGCCCGAAAAGAAATCGTAGAGTTTAAATAAAATGGCGAGGGTAATGATGATAGGGATGAATAAGATCAAACCCTGGATAAAATATGAGATGAATTTTTTCACGAAGTAAAATTACCCACGAAAGACCGTTGAAATTGATAAAGTATGTTATTTTATCAAGAGAGAAATTAACAGCCCGGTTTTTTTAGCCACTAATTTCACGAATTAGACTAATGTGTTGGCCCTTAGTTAGTGAAATAAATTACACTAATGGTTGATCAGAGTAAATTAGTGTAATTAGTGGCTAAATAGGGAGAAACTACTTTTTCTTGATCTGTTCTATTTCTATATGAAGGCTCTTGAGCATGTTCATGATGCTTTCCACGTTCAATTCTTCTTCTTTATACTGATGCATATTGATAGAGCAAGTGTATTCCCACATTTCCAGTATCTCGTTCAGTTTTATTTTGTACGGAGGATATACCTTATTATCCGAATGACATTCAACAGTGCCTTCTTTTTTATTCACGTTCATCAGGCGTTTGTACGAAAGTCCATCATCTTTTGTAACGATCACATAGGTGTTACCACTCCTGATATCTTCCATGCGTTCTACATATTTTCCAATAACGTAAGAGCCATCGCGTAATGGCGGCATGCTATCGCCTTTAATAGGGAACGAACGATGTTTACCCGCAGGTAAAAAAGGTAATTGCATTTTTGGTAAACGCTCCACGTAATCGGGATCGGCATAACCTTTTAAATAACCCGCGCTGGCCTTTAAAGGAATAAGTTCTACCATATCATTACCATCGTTATCCAATAGAATAGGGAAGAGGATACGATTTTTTCCAACTTTCATTAAACCATCCAGGTTTGTTTTTTTAAGATCACCTCTTACCAAAGCATCAATGGCAATATGAAAGAATTCGGAAAGACCAATGAGTAGATCAATAGGAGGCTCGTTCCTTCCTTCTTCGTAGCCACCAATGCGGCTGCGCGTAATGCTCAGTTCATCGGCCAACTGCTCTTGCGACAAACCTTTTAGTTGTCTTAAGAACTTGATATTACTTGATATTTTACTCATTACTACAATTTATAGCATAAAGTTACTATAATTTATAGTAATTACCTAATCGGGTTTTAAACAGGGTTTTGTTGATGGAGAACATTCGCGAAATAAAAAAGCACTTTCGTAACTAGTGGGTATTTAAATTCAAATAAAGTATTACATTAATATTGTCTCACCATCTTCTTGGCATTCAAGATAATTCCGTCAACTATCATAATAAACTGATTTACTTTACTCGTTCGGAAGGCAGTTTGGATAAATTGAGTTAAACATTTTTATTAGAAAACAAATTAGTCATTAATTTTGCACGCAAACATCAGGTCAATGAAGAAAATATACATTTTGATATCAATACTTTTCTCAAGCACACTAATTTCTCAAACGATCATTAGTTCAAACACTGTTTCCGGCACTTGGAATCTTGCAGGTTCGCCATACATTGTAATGAATGATATTACAATACCTACTGGAACTGCGTTAACAATAGATCCCGGAGTTGTAGTAAAATTTAATGTATTTACAGGTGTTAATGTTTTAGGACAATTGATCGCTAAGGGCACTTCCGTTAATCCGATCACATTTCAAGCAAAAGATACGTTGAACTGGAGCGATACTAATTCAGTATATGGAGGCTCGTGGCGAGGATTTAGATTTTATCCCTACTCATCATCTATACATAACAACTCTGTGTTTGATTTCTGTAATATAAAAGATGGAACAACTAAATTGAACTACTTTATTTACTCTGAGCAAAATTTAAAAATATTGAACACTAACTTTACGCATTTTAGAACACATTACGCGATCGGAGGGTCATTCCAAAACTCTAATGATGGAAGCATAATGAGTTTCATTTCCAATGACACGCAAGATACGATCCAAATACAAAATTGCAACTTATCCAATTATAAAGGTTCTGCAAATTCTGCAATAAGCCTTAATAACAATAAAGGCGTTTTCCAAGTGCAAAACTGCATAATTAATAACAATACAATTTGGGGTGAACTGATCAGTTGCGTTTCAATTATAAATGGGGAGTGCACAATTCATAATAATGATATTTCAAACAATGTTGGTAAAAATAACGGAAGCCGTATAATTATTTCGCTGTGTGATACCTCTAGTAGGAAACTTATTATAACAAAGAATAAAATATATAAAAATGTGTTTGGTGACCCAATTTTTGTATTGACGGCTAGAAAGACTGAAATTGATAATAATTTAATATGTAATAATTATTTACCTGCCACCTCTTGTTCGCATTTAGGAGGTGTCCTTACGATAAGAGGACCTAATGATCGAAATTACTTTCATGTAAGAAATAATATTATTGCCAACAATTTTAATAAGTGGTTAGAAGGAGCAGGTATTAGCACAGAATATACTTATGGTGAGATCTCTAATAATCATTTTATCAATAACGCTTCTCTCCAAGCACCCGTTACTGTTGCTAAAGTTATTATTGTGCGTTTTCAAGGAAATATATTAATTAAAAATAATTTGTTTCATTCAAAGCATGCGTCAGGAAGTGTTGATTCTTCAAATTATATCTTTGCATTATCAGAGGTAATTTACTCACCACCTCCAACGATCAAGATCGAAAATAATTTTTTCCCAAATAGTTTTTCCCTTAATGTGGGTTCTCAGGTCGACCAATTTAGCCTACCGCCAAATTTCACAGGAAATTTGTCAACTAACGTGTATGGACTTAATCCGGGTATGGTGCTTCCTACCGCAAATAATAATTATACCACCGATGCAACCATTGCAAATTTTCAATTGGCACCCACATCAATGTGTATAGATCAGGGCAGCACAGTTAGTTGTTTACCTCTTCCAACCGATTATTCAGTAAATGTTCGCATTGCAGGAAGTAATATAGATATTGGGGCATTTGAATATGTTGCTGCAGACCCTACCGGAATTGATCGATCTAACTTAGATCTAAATTTTTTGTTATATCCAAATCCAACAAAAGATGTTGTTAATATTAGATTAAAAGATGACGCAAACACTGAAATAACAGTCTATAATACCTTAGGAAATAATGTATTCAACTCAACATATTCCGGATCTCAAATCAAAATAGATCTCAAGGACTTACCTCAAGGAGTATATTTTATAGATGTACTTCAAAATGGTAAAAGCCATATTCAAAAAGTTATGATCACTAATTAGGACATAAAAAAAGCCCGTTCTTTAGAACGGGCTCTGAAATACGTTAAAGTTTTTTACCTCTTTGCCTTTACTTTAATAGTTTGCATTCCAAAAAGACCGGCAGTAAAAACAATTGCCAGAACATCGATCAAACGGAACTGAGTGTTCACTTGACATTGACCATCTGCAGGTGTTTCAGTATGTGTTTTTCCAACAGGGATAAGTCCGTAAATGATCCACATTTGTTTTGCTTTTGAATACGTGTATTCAGTTCCTTTGGCTTCTTTGTATTTTCCAACATTGGTTTGTGTAACGATGCACGATGACATTAATCCTGTAATGATCGCTACAGCGAAAAATTTATTGAATTTAAGTAGGAATTTTTTCATGATCTTATTTTTTTTATGGTTAAGTTTTATAATAAGCTTGTAAGTTCTTCACTCATTGGATCAACCTTGCTGCCAAAGAATTTGATGATATTTCCTTTTTCGTCAATAAGGTATTTACTAAAATTCCATTTGGGTGCATCACCGCAAACACCATTCTCTTCTTTGTTAGATAACCATTTGTACAAAGGATGCATATCATCTCCCTTTACACTTATCTTATCCATCATTTGAAATGTAACACCGTAATTCTTTTGACAAAATCCTTTTATCTCCGTTGCAGTTCCCGGTTCTTGTCCACCAAAATTATTTGCAGGAAAACCAATTACAACCAATTTATCTTTGTATTTATCAGATAAAGCTTGCAAATTTTTGTACTGAGGTGTATAACCACACTCGCTTGCAACATTCACCAACAATAATTTTTTGCCTTTGAATTTTTCAAGAGTTATCTCTTCGCCGTCAATTGTTTTTACTTTGAACTTATAAAGTGCTCCGGGTTTAGAAGCGATCCAAACTTTTTTATCGTTTTTATCAGTTTTTAACTTC
>JAHEYC010000067.1 GCA_023251775.1 Sphingobacteriaceae bacterium
GGGAATTGTAATTTCGGCCACTTGCTTATAAGTTGCAATATGCATGGCGGTTGGATAGGTATCATTACTTGATTGCGATTTATTTACATCATCGTTTGGATGCAATACTTTTTTCTCATCGGTTAATTTTCCACCACTCATAACATGTGCACGATACGCAATAACTTCGTTCGCGTTCATATTACTTTGCGTACCCGAACCGGTTTGCCAAATAACCAAAGGAAACTGATCGTCTAATTTACCTGCAATAATTTCGTCGCACACTTTTGAAATAAGTTCACATTTATCTTTTGCTAGAACGCCAAGATCCATGTTTGCCATGGCCGCTGCTTTTTTTAAATAGCCAAAAGCATATATTATTTCCTTTGGCATGCTGGCCTCAGGACCAATCTTAAAATTATTACGTGAGCGTTCGGTTTGTGCGCCCCAATAAACATTGGCGGGTACTTTTACCTCGCCCATTGTATCTTTTTCTATGCGAAAGTCCATTTTGTGTTGATTTAAATAACAGTACAAAAATAAGGGTATCCTTGAGAAAAGAAAGGGATTATGTCGAAAAATTATTCCTTTTAAGCCACTAATTTCACGAAAAAACACAAATGCGAGTTTCACAATTAGTGCAATGATTACACAAATGTGGAATTAGAGTTAATTAGTGAAATTGGTGGCAAAAAAGCGGGTTATTCCAAAACATCCAAACTTCCCAAACCTTCTCTTATAACAACAGGTTCATGATCGCTAAAATCGATCACAGTGGATGGATGAATATTTCCAAAACCACCATCAATAACGTGATCAACCATTTGGCCATATTGTTGTTCGATGATCTCGGGATCAGAAAAATATTCTAAGATATCATCGCTGTTATCGTGTAAACTTGTTGAAATAAGAGGATTTCCTAACGCCTTCACAATTTCAGCGCAAATAGCATTGTCAGGAACACGAATACCAACTGTTTTACGATTTTGTTTTAAAAGTTTTGGAACATTATTGTTGGCTTCTAAAATGAATGTGTAAGGTCCGGGCAATGCTTTTTTCATGATACGGAATACATGATTGCTTATTGGTTTTGTGAATTCAGAAAGATGACTCAGGTTATTACATACAAAAGAAAAGTTAGACTTTTCGAGAGTAATACCTTTTAATTTACAAATACGCTCAACGGCTTTAGTATTGGTGATATCGCAACCCAAAGCATAAACAGTATCTGTAGGATAAATAATAATTCCCCCATCCTTTAAACATTTTACAATTTTAAGAATGGTGTCGGTGTCAATATTTTTATCGTTGAGTCTTAGAAGCATATTTTTTTAGCCACGAATTACACGAATTTACACTAATCTAAACGCATAAAAAACACAGATCAGTGAAATTACACTAAACTATACTTACACACAGATTGGTGCAAATTAGTGAAATTAGTGGCTTTTTTTTCAATGATATTTATTAAAAACATCCCAACTCGCTGCATAACTTTTTTCAAGTTCAGTGGTGTTTAATCCTAATGATATTTTATTTGTGGTAGCGTAAAGTTCAATATCCTCCGTGGCAATATTTCCTGTTAAAGCATCTGCGGCCATTGGACAACCACCAAAACCATGAATGGCAGAATCAAAACGGCGGCAACCACTGTCAAAAGCAGCTTTTATTTTTTCTTGCGCTTTTTCTTTAGTGGAGTGGAGGTGAGCACCCATTTCAACACCTTTTAATTCGGGAATTAATTCGTTGAATAATAAAGAAATATTTTCGGGTGTTGAACTTCCAATAGTATCTGCCAATGCAATTATTTTTATTCCTCTTTTTGTCAATTCCTTACTCCATTTAATTGCAATGCTTGGATTGTACTCATCACCGTAAGGATTTCCAAATGCCATGGAAATATACACCACTAATTCTTTTTTGTGTTTGATGCAGAGGTTTTGAATTTCGTCCACTCTTATTAATGCTTCGGCAATAGAAGAATTTGTATTACGTTGTTGAAATGTTTCAGAAATAGAAAAAGGAAAACCTAGATACCTTATCTCTTCAAATTTACACGCATCTTCAGCGCCGCGAGTATTAGCAATAATGGCTAAAAGTTTTGACTTAGTTGTTGAAAGATCTAATCCATTTAAAACTGCAGATGTATCCTGTAATTGAGGAATTGCTTTTGCCGAAACAAAACTTCCGAAATCGATGGTATCAAAACCAACGTTTAATAATTGGTTAATGTATTTTATTTTTAGTTCGGTTGGTATAAAGTCCTTAATGCCTTGCATAGCATCGCGCGGACACTCAATTAGTTTTAGCATTGTAGTAGTTTATTAATTCTTTATTTATTTCTTTTACAAGTGCAGGACCTTTATAAATGAACCCGGTGTATAATTGAATAAGATCGGCGCCCGCTTTTATTTTATCTATTGCATCTTTTGCCGAGTGAATTCCTCCAACGCCAATTACAGGGAAAGCATTTTTTGATTTCGTTTTTAAATAGCGGATCACTTCGGTACTTCTTTCTGTCAATGGTTTTCCGCTCAATCCTCCTGCACCAAATTTTTCAATTTCTTCTTTTGAATAATTTAAACCTTCTCTACTAATAGTTGTATTGGTAGCAATAACGCCGTCGATTTTTGTTTGTATAACTATTTCAATGATCTCATCCAATTGTTCGTTAGTAAGATCGGGGGCAATTTTTAAAAGGATAGGTTTCGGGTTTGTTTTTTTTGAATTTAAATTTTTTATATGCGTCAATAATTTTGTTAGTGGTTCTTTATCTTGAAGTGCTCTTAAATTTGGGGTATTAGGCGATGAAACATTCACCACAAAATAATCTACAACATCAAAAAGCTCGTTAAAACAGATCTCATAATCCGAGATCGCATTTTCATTATCAGTGATCTTATTTTTTCCAATATTCCCGCCAATAATAGGCCCATTCTTCTTCCTTTTTTTGAGTCTTTCGGCCGCTGCTTTAGCCCCCTGATTATTAAAACCCATTCTATTAATAAGAGCCTCATTTTTAACAAGTCTAAATAGCCTTGGTTTATCATTTCCGGGCTGAGCTTTTGGAGTTACAGTTCCTATTTCTACCGCGCCAAAGCCAAAGTTTCCGAATTCGTTAAAAACCAGGGCATCCTTATCCAGCCCTGCAGCCAGGCCAACGGGGTTAGGAAAGTCGAGTCCAAATACAGTACGTTTTAAAGAAGGGTGTTCAACCTTATAAAGGCCTCTAAAAAGGGCCGGTAAACCCGGTACAAAATTCGCTAGTTTTATGAGCGAAAACGTTACGTGGTGGGCCTTTTCGGGGTTTAGCCTAAAAAGTAGGGGTTTTAGGATCGAATACATAAAATAAGGCTCTACAAAGGTATATAAAATAGGGGGTGGCTTTGGTTTTTAGGGCAAAAAGAAAAAAAATATTTTTTTTTGCTTAAATTAACAAAAAACATATATATTTGCAGCAAAATTAAACTAAAACTAAAATGAAAAAAGTATTATCTATCGTTGCTATTGCTGCTTTAACAGCTGGTTTCGTAGCTTGTGGTCCTTCTAAAGAAGAAATGGAAGCTCGTGAAAAAGCAAAAGCTGATTCTATCGCTGCAGTTGAAAAAGCTGCTCAAGATTCAATCGCTGCTGCTGAAGCTGAACAAGCTAAAATTGCAGAAGAAAATGCTGCAAAAATGAAAGCTGATTCAACTCGTATGGCTGATTCAGTTGCTGCTGCAGCTAAAGGTGGTAAAAAGAAGAAGTAATTCTTTCTTAACCCCTAAAAGTGTTAAAGAACCCCATGGCCTCAGGTCAGGGGTTTTTTTGTGTCTCTGAATTTAGAGTTTATTTAAAACCACTTGTTTTTTAACGGGACAAAATGTCCCGTCCAACTTGAAACCCGGCCGTTAAGGTTGGGCGGGACATTTTGTCCCGGAAGGACCATCTAGTTTATTTTGCTAAGGAGGCGCCCAAAAAATAAAAGTGATAGATCTACCCTTTCCAACAGTCGTTTGTGTATAATTGCCGGGCTTGCTTCAAGTAAAGCTCTAAAGCAATTTCAATATTTGTATATGCGCAAACTCATTAACGTTTCTCTTCTTTCTGTTTCTCTTTTTTTGGTATCCTGTGGTGGCGGTGATAAGAACGCCGAAAAACATATTGTATTCTCGTATAACGAAGGCAATAGCATTACATCTTTAGATCCCGCGGCCGCCTCAAGTTTTGAAAATAATCAAGGGGTGAATCAATTGTTCAATGGTTTGGTACAAATGAATGATAATTTAATTGTGGAGCCTGCCATCGCAAAAAAATTCGGTGTAAGTAATGACGGATTGGTTTATACATTTAATTTACGCACCGACGTTCTGTTTCATGATGATAAATGTTTTAAAGAGGGTAAGGGACGAAAAGTTGTAGCCGAAGATTTTGTTTTTAGTTTCAATCGTTTGTACGATGCAAAAGTGAGTAGAGCTTTATCGGATGTTGCGATCGTGGATAATAGTGCAGGTAAAGGTTTTTTAGCGGTAGATGATTCAACCTTAAAAATATTTTTGAAACGACCATTTGGCGCATTCTTAAATATTTTGACGATGAAATATTTTAGTGTTATTCCGCACGAAGCAATTGAATTGTATAAAGAAGATTTTAGAAAGAATCCTGTTGGTACCGGTGCGTTTGCATTTAAACTTTGGGAAGAAGGAACCAAACTGATCATGCATAAGAATCCAAATTATTTTGAAACGGATGAGCAAGGAAATCGTTTGCCTTATGTGGATGGTGTTTCTATTTCGTTCATCAAACAAAGACAGTCGGCCATTATTGAATTGCTGAATGAGAAATTGGATATGATAAGTGGAGCAGATGCTTTAGATGATGCTTTAAGTAAAACGGGAGAATTGAATGAAGAGTATACCAAAAAATTTAATTTACAACGCGGACCTTTTTTAAAAACAGATTATGTTGGAATTCTTTTAGATGAAAAAATTGATTTTGTAAAAAATTCACCGGTGCGTTTAAAAGCAGTAAGGCAAGCGATGAATTATGCATTTGATCGTGAGAAGATGATCAAGTTCTTGCGTAAAAATATTGGTAAGCCTGCCACTGCAGGATTTATTCCAATGGGATTAAAAAGTTTTAATAACGATATTGTAAAAGGCTACAGTTATAACCCGGATAAAGTGCGCGATCTTTTAAAAGAAGCAGGTTATCCCAACGGAGAGGGCATGCCATCAATAACTTTGTATACAACCGAGCATTATCGTAAATTATTGGAATACATGCAATCGCAATTTGCCGAGAATCATATAAAAATTGAAATAAGTATTGAACCGAATGCTGTGTTAAGTGATAAGGTAAATAAATCTCAGTTCTTAATGTTCAAAAAATCGTGGGTGGCTGATTATGCGGACGAGGAGAATTTTTTGAGTAAATTTTATAGCAAGAATTTTGCGCCGAACGGATATAATTATTTTCATTACAGCAATCCAAAGTTCGATAAGTTGTTTGAGGAAGCATTGAACGAGAAGAATGATTCGTTGCGTAGGAGTTTGTATCAGCAAATGGATCAAATAGCCATGGATGACGCGCCAATGATACCCATGTTTTACGATGAGGTAATTCGTATTGTAAATAAACGTGTATCAGGTTTGGGAATTAACCCAATGAATTTACTTAATCTTAAAACGGTTAAGAAGGCTGAGAAGTTGGAGAAAGAGTCTCATTAATTTTTAGGAAGCTCATTGTCGCTGCAATTACCGCAAGTGTTGGTCCGAACATAATTCCAATAGCATCTCCTGCAATGGTTGGTAAAGACATGAAAATAGAATACACGCAACCAATTCCGATGGCATAACCTTTGTGTTGACGAATGAACTGAATGCTTTTGCTTAAGCCGTATTTATAGCGTTCGCAGTTGTAATCCATAATTGAAAAGCCAATAAAATACCATCCTATTATTACACCCAGTGGAAATGTGATAAAGATAACTGGTGGAATAAAAAGAGCAACAAGCCATAAGCCAAAGCTTATTATAAGTTCGAACAAAAGATTTCGGATGCTAATGGCAACGCCTCTTAGGATATCTTTAAGAAGTTGTTTTAAACTGAATGCAAATTTTTTTCCGCTAAGTTTTTCATCGGTTATTTCTGAAAGTAATGCAAAGAGGGGAGAAAGTACGATGAGGAGAAAATATTTTATAAAAATACTTCCTACGAACCATAAAATAATATGTAAGGTCCATTTGAGCAAAAAGCCAAATACCCCGCTTAGTTTTGGTTTTAACCAAAGCATAAGAGCTGTATCGGTTGCGCTATCGGGGTTAAGATAAGGTTCTATAAGTGAATCAATGTAATCGGCCAATGAGATAAGTCCATAAATACTCAACACCCACATGCCGATCCAAATAAATAAAGGATAGAACAAGAAGGGCCATAGATTTTTTTCAAATAAAGGCGAGAATGCCCTGAAGCAATTAGCAAATCCTTTTCCGAAATCAGAGAATAACTTCATTTCTAATATTACATTTTTTCGGGCACTTTAATTCCTAACAAGTGCATTCCATTTGAAATTATATGCGCGCATTGTTCTATTAACGCTAATCTGAATTGTTTTACCGTTTCATTCTCTTCTTTTAAAATAGAGTGATCGTGATAATACCTGCTGAATGTTTTGGTAAGTTCGTATACAAAGTTTGCAATAAGAGCAGGACTATACGTTGCACCACTTTCTTCAACCGTGTGTTCAAATTCGTAAATAAATTTTATGAGATCTCTTTCCAATGAATTAATTTGGTTCAGATCTTTTGAAACTATCACCGGAATATTTTGTTCGTTCGCTTTTCTTAAAATGGATTTTATCCTTGCGTGAGTGTATTGTATAAAAGGACCTGTGTGTCCGTTAAAATCAATACTTTCTTTTGGGTTGAACAGCATTTTCTTTTTTGGATCAACTTTAAGCATAAAATATTTTAAAGCACCCAAACCAATGGTCCTGTACAGTTCTTCTAATTCCGCATCCGAAAAGCCTTCTACTTTTCCTAACTCTGCTGTGGTTTGTTTTGATGTGGCAAACATTTCTTCCAACAGATCATCTGCATCAACCACAGTTCCTTCGCGACTTTTCATTTTACCTTCGGGCAATTCCACCATACCATAACTTAAATGGTAACATTCTTTTGCCCATTTGTAACCAAGTTTATCTAAAATAAGAAATAGAACTTTAAAGTGATACTCTTGTTCATTACCTACGGTATAAATTGCCTGACTGAGATCCGGAAAATCATTGAAACGCAAAACCGCAGTCCCAAGATCTTGAGTAATGTAAACGCTGGTGCCGTCGGCTCTTAAAACAACTTTTTCGTCAAGGCCATCTGCTGTAAGATCAATTCTTACACTGCCATCTTCTTTTTTTACAAAAACACCTTTGGCTAAACCATCGGTAACAATATCTTTTCCTTTAATATAAGTTTCACTTTCGTAATAGATATTGTCGAACTCAACGCCGAGTGTTTTGTAGGTCACATCAAATCCCGCATAAACCCACGAGTTCATTGTTTTCCAAAGTTCTTTTACTTCTGTATCGCCTTTTTCCCATTTTTGAAGCATTTCTTGCGCTTCAATTATAAGTGGTGCTTTTTTTTCTGCTTCCTCTTTGTTCAAACCTTTCTCAACAAGTTCATTTATTTCTTTTTTAAAAGCTTTATCAAACTCCACATAATATTTCCCAACTAAATGATCGCCTTTTATTCCGCTTGATGAAGGCGTTTCTCCGTTTCCCCATTTTTGCCAGGCTAACATACTTTTGCAAATATGAATTCCTCTATCATTTACAATATTGGTCTTAATTACTTTATGCCCGTTTGCTTTTAAAATTTCGGCAACCGACCATCCCAATAAATTATTTCTAATGTGGCCAAGGTGCAAAGGTTTATTTGTGTTTGGACTACTGTATTCCAATAACACTGTTCTTCCTGAACTATTTTGTTTTTTAAAGCCCGTATATTTTTCTGAAACAACTGCGCTCAAATAATTACACCAGTAAGCATCGTTAAAACTGATATTCAAAAAACCTTTTACCACATTGAATGCGGAGATGTTCGAATTATTTTTTACTAAATAATTTCCGATCTCATTTCCCAGATCTTCTGGTTTCTTTTTAGTTTCTTTGGTATAAGCAAATGTGGTCAAGGTATAATCGCCCTCAAATTCGTTTCGCGTTTTTTGAATCGGAATTGGTGCATTAGAAATAGAGTACAATTCGCTTAACGCTTTTGCAATGGAAACTTCGAGTATACCTATGGCCTTGTTCATTGTGTAAAATTAGAAATAATGTGTCAATTGTTTAGATATTGTATAAATAAAAAAGGTCCGCTTTGTGGGCGGACCTTTTTAGAAAGAATACTTAGTATTAATCTATAATGAGTTTACGCCTTGTTTTCTCTCCATCCGAAACAACTTCGATATAGTAAGCACCTCGGGCATATTCATTTACTTTTATTTTTACAAGATCAGAGATCTCTTTACCTGAACAGATCAATCTTCCAATATTATCGTAGATCACATAATCAAACTTCTTGCCCATATAAGCTATGGTTAACACATCGGTAGATGGGTTAGGGAAGATGAGTAATTGATTGCTCGGAAGTGTTTGTGTTTGTAAACCCATGGCACCGCAAGCATTAACTGTTTGCGTGAATACGGCTGTGGAAGTACATCCGTTAACGATACCGGTTAATGTATACGTTGTAGTAACAGTTGGAGAAACAAATATTGGATTGAAGTTAGAACCGCCGTTCCATGTATAAGAAGTTGCACCGTTTCCTGTTAAGTTAGCCGCATCTCCAATACAAATTGGATTTGAACTTGACGCAACCGAAATTGTTGGGTTTGGATTTACACTTACAGAGATAGCAGCTGTACTTGTACAATTACTATTTGCACCGGTAACAATATACGTTGTATTTGTAATAGGACTATCTGTTGTTGTATTTGTTGTTGGTCCGTTACTCCATGTATAAGTTCCAGCACCGTTAGCAGTTAAATTAATACTATTACCAACACATATAAATGTACCGCCCGTGATGCTTACGGTAGGAATATTTACAACACTTACTATAGCGGTTTGTGTTCCATTACAATTCCCTAATTTACCTTGCACCGTATATATTTGCGTTGCTGCGGGTGAGAGTATTTGTGAAGGACCGGATAAATTCCCAGGGTTCCATGTATATGTTGCATAACCTGATGCATTCACAGTAGAAGAACCGCCGCCACAAACAGAACTGCTGTTTGGTGTAAGTACTAAAGCAGGTGGAGCAATTATTGTGATACCAATTGTCGCACTTCCGTTACAGCCCGCATTACTTCCAAAAACTGTATAAGTTAAAGAGGAAGGAGGAGTAACAGTGATAGCTGGGCCGGTCAAGTTAACCGGTTGCCAAGTATACGTTGTGGCTCCTGTTGCCGATAAACCAACTGTTCCACCGGTACAAATAGTTGGTGTTGTTGATGCTGGAACAATGGTAATACTTGAACCAATAGTTACACTTACAGTTTTTGTATCGGAACAAATACCATTTTTTCCAACTACTGTATAAACAGTGTTACTTGCAGGCGATACGATCAAAGGATTTCCGTTGAAACCTGTACTCCATGAATATGTTGCAGCACCACTTGCTAATAATGTAGCAGTACCTGCAGCACAAATAGTTTGGTTGGCAACGCTTACGTTCGGAGTTAAAGTTGCATTGATCGCGATTGATTGAACTTGATAGCAATTAGCATTATTACCCTGAACCGTATAAGTTGTATTAGCCGTTGGTGTTACAACTATACTATTTGTAGTTTGAGTTGTGCTCCAACTATAAGTACTGGCACCACTAGCGGTTAATGTTAAGTTTGTACCCGAACAAATATTATTGCTGGATGTTATTGCCGTTACAGTTGGTTGAATTGCAACAGTAATTGTTTTTACAATAAAGTTTGTAACCGTTCCATTATTTGCTGTACACGTAATTGAATACGCACCTGGCGAAGTAAATGTTACGTTTGTATTTGTACCATTAGGTGCAGAAATTGTTGCCGGTGGATTTGCTGTCCATGTGTATCCTGCTGCACCTGTACTTGTATTCGTAAATGTATACGCCGTATTTGTACAACCTAGCGACGGACTTGCAACAACCATTGTTGGAGCAGGTAAGAAGATGTTGATATTATCTACATACATGGCCTGACCATAATGTGCACGATTTATAAAGTGTATCATTACATTTGGTTGAAATGCCGCAAGAGCAGTAATACTCATACTATCTGTTCTCCATTCAGCCGCAGTAGGTATAAATATACTTGCTTGCAAAGTTCCCGGTGAAGTAGAAAGCGTTTGCCCACCCTTACTATAAATTTGACTTGAAGTTGTACCGCAATTAGTTGACAGTCTTACTTCGAGTGTATCCGAATAAGGATTTTGCGGTGTAATATTAGCCGTGACATCATATTGTTTATAGGCCACATCAAATCTTAGTTTAGCGTTTGCCACATTACTAAAATTGTACCGCGGCGTTCGCATTTCATCTCGATCGCCCGTGGCATCTTCTTCATAATCGTTGAACATGGCACATTTAGCTGCAGCATTCACAACAAAACCTCCAATACCTGTTTTAAGTTTCCAGAATAAACTATCGTTATAAATATTTAATGGGGTCCAGTTTGTTGGAAGGAAAGGAGGAGATGTTTGAAAACCTTCAACCAATGGCAAAGCAATTGGTCCGGCAATTGTGATATAATTGTTTCTTACTTTTACACTGCTACCATTTGCGTTAGTAACGGTCATAGTAACATTATAATTTCCAACAGCCGGATATGTAACAGTTGGGTTTGATGCAGTTGATGTAGCGGGAACTCCACCAGGGAAACTCCACGACCAAGTAACCGGATTGTAAGTAGAACTATCTGTAAATAAAATTGGAGTATTAGGACACGTATTACGCGTTAGTGTGAAAAAGTTTGCAACGGGAAGTGATCCGGTATAACTTGCGGCACATAACATTGCTTGATAAGCATCTATCCTACCTGCACCTAAAAGATTTGGAGTATAAGCTGAGTTAGCAGCGATAGTGTAAATGTTCGCGGCTGTACTTGAAATACAATTTAAAACATTGTTTTGGCTCATCCATGGATATTTAGAAAGCATTAAACCTGCTAAGCCTGCAACTAAAGGACACGCCATTGATGTACCGGAATAATTAACGTATGCATTGGTTGGAATAGTACTATTAATGTTTTCTCCCGGAGCAGTAATGTCAACCCATGTACCATAGCAAGAAAAACCTGATTTTACATTTGCCCCATTACATGAAGCAACACTAAACACATTATTATAAGCTGCAGGATAGTGTAAAACAGCGTCGTTGTCATTACCGGCAGAACAAAAAATTACACAACCTTTATTCCATGCATAATCAATAATAGATTGTGCTGCGGTTGAAGGTGCACCTGTACCACCCCATGAGCAAGAGATCACTCGGGCTTTAGTTTTTGCTGCATAGATGATTCCTTGATAACCATAACTCACCGAGGTCGTTGGGTCTCCATTTTTAGCACATTTAACAGGGATGATTTTAATGTTCCATCCAATTGATGCGACACCGGTTGCATTGTCTGTTCTTGCACCTGCAATACCGGAGCAGTGCGTCCCATGATCCATTGCCGGATTGGTAGGAATTGTATTATTATCACCATCCGCAGGATCCCAGCCATTCACATCGTCTACATAACCGTTTTGATCGTCGTCAATAAGGTTAGCAGCTATCTCACCGGGATTTGTCCAAATATTTGCAGTAAGATCTGTATGTGTTCTTTGAATTGCATTATCTACAATAGCAACGGTAATGTTTGAATTACCGTTTGCTGTACTATTAAATACATTCCATGCATTTTGTGCATTTATTTGAGTTAAGTGTGCTCCAAAAGTTGGATCATTCGGAGTTACGTGAGTTTTTAATAACATTACCTTCTCAGCATATTCTACAATTCGGTTTGAACTTAGGTCAGCAATAAGATCGTTGATCTTTGTTGCATTCGTAAATTCTAATTGAAGAATATGAGTCAAACGTATATCATCATCGGCTTGATAAAAAGGTTTATAAGCCTTTGTTATGCCATACTTGGCAATAAGACCGTTCAAAGCAGCGATCTTCTCTAGCGGAATGTTGTTTGGATCATCCATTCCGATACTTTTGATCGTACCCGTTCTGAATTTTAGGAATATTTGTCCGTCTACATACTCCGGACTAACATTTTGTGCGGAGCCGGCTAAAAATAGGCTCAACAAAATAAGGGTAAAGATTTTTTTCATTCGATAGGTGTTGTTACGGTGTTAGACTAGTAAAAATAGTTAAAAAAAAGTATGATTCAAAGTATTGTGTGGAAAAAAGTTGATAAATTTAACAAATGCGGATAGCTGTTATTGATTGTGGTACTAATACGTTTAACCTCCTTGTTGTTGAGCTTCAAAACTCCTCTTTTAAAAGAATACATACGTCGAAAATACCTGTTAAGTTGGGCGAAGGTGGCATCAATACTAAAGTGATTCTTGAGATACCGTTCAAACGGGGAGTGGAAGCTCTTATAAAATTTAAGAATGAACTCAATAAGCTTAGTGTACAGCATATCCACGCCTTTGCTACCTCTGCCATAAGGGATGCAGAAAATGGGATTCATTTTAAGGAGAAAGTGTTTGCAGAATGTGGAATTAACATAAATATCATTGACGGAAATAAAGAAGCTGAATTAATTTATGAGGGAAATAAATTGGCAATGGATCTTGGAAATGGTCCATCTTTAATAATGGATATTGGTGGAGGTAGCACTGAGTTTATTATTGGAAATAAGGAAGATATAGTCTGGAAAAAAAGTTACAAATTAGGTGCTGCAAGGTTATTGGAAAAATTCAAGCCGTCCGATCCCATCACTGAAAATGAGATCAAGGAGATAAACGCTTATCTTGACACAGAACTTAAAGAATTAAAACAGTTCGTTGAACAATACAACCCTGTAGAGCTTATTGGCTCTTCGGGCGCTTTTGATTCGGTGGTGGAAATGATCCATGGGCAATTAGGAGGAGAGAAGTTTGAAAAAGAGAGAACAGAATACGTTGTTGATCTGAAAAACTACAACAAAATAGCCGGAATGGTTGTTCGATCCACTTTGGCGCAACGCAAGATCATAAAAGGTTTGGTTGAAATGCGAGTTGATATGATGGTAGTGTCGTGTTTACTTATTAATTTTACCTTGCAAACATTTAATTTACATAAAATGCGTGTGTCAACTTATTCACTCAAAGAAGGCGCGCTGCATCAGATCATCGAAAATAAAGGATTTTAATTATGCCAAAAGTATTGATCATAGATGATGAAAAGGCCATACGACGTTCTATTCGCGAGATCTTGGAATTTGAAAAGTACGAAATAGAAGAAGCGGAGGATGGTGCGCAAGGTCTAGAAATGGCATTGAAGAACAATTATGATATTGTATTGAGCGATATTAAAATGCCGAAGCTCGACGGTATTGAATTACTTCAAAAACTAATCGATGCAAAGTGTGAAAGTGCTTTGATCATTATGAGTGGACATGGAAATATTGAAACTGCAGTAGATGCTGTAAAAAAGGGAGCGTACGATTATTTAGCAAAACCTATTGATCTTAATCGTTTGTTGGTAACGATGCGTAATGCTATGCAAAAAAACACGTTGGTAGAAGAAACTAAAGTATTAAAAAAGAAGATCGCGAAGACAATTGATATGATAGGGGATTCGGGCGCGATAAATAATGTAAAGGATATTATTGAAAAAGTAGCTCCAACAGAAGCACGCGTTTTAATAACAGGAAGTAATGGAAGCGGAAAAGAATTAGTGGCCAAATGGATCCACGAAAAAAGTAATCGCGCAGCCGGACCATTAATTGAAGTAAATTGTGCGGCTATCCCAAGCGAATTAATAGAAAGCGAATTGTTTGGTCACGAAAAAGGTGCATTTACAAGTGCCGTTGCTCAACGTAAAGGAAAATTTGAATTGGCAGAAGGCGGAACCATTTTTTTGGATGAGATCGGTGATATGAGTTTGAGCGCACAAGCAAAAGTATTGCGCGCTTTGCAAGAAAATAAGATCACTAGAGTAGGGGGAGATAAAGAAATAAAAGTCAATGTGCGTGTGATTGCAGCCACAAATAAAGATCTAAAAAAAGAAATTGAAAAGGAATTGTTTCGTGAGGATCTTTTTCATCGCTTAAGTGTTATTCCAATTCATGTACCGGGTTTAGATGAACGCAAAGAAGATATCCCATTGCTTGCAAAACACTTTATGGATATGATATGCGAAGAGATGGGCGCTGCAAAAACAATTTCTTCCGGAGCAATTGAAGCACTCAAAGCCCGCAAATGGCCCGGAAATATCAGGGAGTTCCGCAATGTGATCGAACGTTTGATCATTTTGGGAAACAAAGAAATTTCGAAGGATGATGTGGAGAAATTTGGGAAGTAATTTCTTCTAACTCACTTTAAAATCTTCGATCACTAATTGCACGGATGTTTTTCCGTTAAATTCATTTTCCTGGATCTTATAAGCAATACTCATAGGTGTTTTATCATGAAAAAACTTAACGTAGTCGCCTTTATCGTATGCAATAGCGCTAAAACGAATATTTGGATTTGATTTTTGATAGAGTTCTAATTTCAAATGGTTATTGCCTACAATTTTTGCCCAACCATTATCAAAAACATTTTTACTTACAAATACCGGCATCATGTTTTCTGGTCCGTGCGGCGCAAACTGTTTCAAAATGCGAACTAATTTTTGTGTGATCTCGTGAAATTCTAGTTCTGTTTCAATTTGAAGTTGAGGTATTAACTGATCGTCGCTGATAGATTTACTTACCACATCTTCAAAACGCGCAATAAAATCACCTACGTTCTCCTTTTTCATGGTTAATCCGGCCGCGAATTTATGTCCGCCAAATTGTTCTAACAGATCACTACACTTTTCAATTGCACTATAAATATCATAATCTCTTACACTGCGTGCGCTACCGGTTGCTTTTCCATCGCTTTCGGTTAAAACAATAGTTGGTTTATAATATCGCTCAATTAATCGCGAAGCAACAATTCCCACCACTCCTTTATGCCATTTGTCGCTGAACAAAACAGTTGTTTTTCTAAATTCAGTGATAGGATCGTTATCCAATAAAGCAAATGCTTCGGTGGTTGTTCCCAGGTCAAGGTCTTTACGTTGTGTATTTGTATCGTTAATGCCTTTTGCTAATTCGTTGGCTTCATCTCCACTTTCACAAACTAATAATTCAACGGCGGCACTTCCTTGTTTTATTCGTCCTGCTGCATTAATGCGTGGACTCAAAACAAAAACCAAATTAGTGATGGTTATTTCGCGTGCCAATTGATTCATGTTCAGTAAGGCCTTCAATCCCGGACGCGGATTCGTATTCATTTTTTCCAAACCAAAATGTGCTAACACACGATTTTCTCCGGTGATCGGAACAATATCCGCCGCAATACTTGTAACAACAAGATCCAAAAAATTATAACACAACTGAAGGTCTAAATTATTTTTTCGACTATACGCCTCAATTAATTTAAAACCAATTCCTGCACCACTTAATTCTTTATAAGGGTAATTGCAATCTGGTTGCTTTGGATCCAGTACGGCAACAGCTTTTGGAATTGTTTCTCCCGGCAAGTGATGATCACAAATAATAAAATCAACCTTGCGTTCATTAGCATATTCAATTTTATCAACGGCTTTTATACCGCAATCCAATGCAATGATCAACGAAAATCCATTCTCTTTTGCAAAATCAATTCCTTTGAATGAAATTCCATAACCTTCTGCATAACGATCAGGAATATAATAAGCAATTTGATCGGTATGGGTTTTAAAAAATCTATAAACTACACTAACAGCTGTTGTGCCATCAACGTCGTAATCGCCGTAAATTAAAATTTTCTCTTTATTGGCAATGGCTTTATCTATGCGATCAATGGCCACGTTCATCCCCTTCATTTTAAAAGGATCGTGCAATTGACTTAATTCAGGTCTGAAAAATGTTTTGATCTCATCATATACCTTCAAATTTCGCTGATATAACAAACTGGCAACAACGCGATCAACTTTTAAGATCTCTTGGATCTTAGAAATTTCTGTTGCTCCTTTTTTAAGGTCGGGTATTTTCCAGAGTTTCTCCAATTCTTTCTACCCAATGTTATGATAAACTGCTTCAATATCATCATCCTCTTCCATTTTTTCTATCATAGCCATTACATCAGCCTCTTGTTCTGGAGTAAGTTCTTTAAATGCGGTTGGTACGTATATCTTACTTGATTCTACAACATTTATTTTTCGTTCTTCGAGTGCAGATTGCATATTTCCAAAATCGGTAAACGCAGTTTGGATGATAAAATGTCCTTCATCATCAGCATTTATCTCTTCTAAACCAAAATCAATTAATTCTAATTCAAGATCATCTTTATTTAAACTTGCCGCATCTATTTTAAACATTACTTTATGTTCAAACATATAACTTACCGATCCGTTGGTTCCCAAAGATCCTTCTGCACGCGAAAAATATAAGCGCACACTTGCAACAGTTCGTGTTGGATTATTTGTGGTGCATTCTACCAATACAGGAACACCATGTGGAGCATATCCTTCGTAAATAATTTCTTCGTAATTGCTCGAATCTTTTTCACTTGCTCTTTTTATAGCGCCATCCACATTTACCTTTGGCATATTGATGGCTTTCGCATTTTGAATGATCATGCGTAAGCGCGAATTTAGATCAGGATTTGGTCCACCTGCTTTTACCGATATCGCAATCTCTCTTCCAATTTTTGTGAACGCTTTGGCCATTTTGGCGTAGCGTTTGAACATGGTTGCTTTTCGTTTTTCAAATACTCGTCCCATTGTGCTTCATTATTAGTGTTACAAATGTAAACTATTCATCATGCCTTTGTCAAGTCATTTAGGATCTCGGCCAGTTTTTTCGTTAAATTTTTTCGCGAGTATTTCTTTATTTCTTCCTCATTACGAGCTATGTTCTGGCTGTTATATAGTTCCAAAATATTTTTTTTCAACAGGTCTGTTTCTCCAAAATCACTGATCATTCCTGCTTTTGTTTCTTTCAAGATCTTGGCGACATCACCATCCTTTGGTCCGATAGCTAAAATTGGGGCACCGGCCGAAAGGTATTCAAAGAATTTTCCCGTCAATATACTTTTTGCATTGGGTGTCTGATTCACCAAAAGTAAATTCACGCGTGAGCGTTGTTGTTCTTCAATTACTTTATCGTGCGGTAGGTAATCAATTTTCTTTACAAAAGAACTTAAGTGATGCTCTTCTATACTTTCTTTAACGGCAATATCTAATTTGCCAACCAACTTTATTTCCAATGAATTTTTAAATGCTTCATTCTCGTGTATCAATTCACTTAATACCTTCCAAAGTCCAATGGGGTTGCGGGTTTTAACTAATGTACCAATATGTGCGATGCTGAATTTTTTATCTTTTTCTACACTAGTTTTTACAAGATCATCTTCATCATAGCCGTTGGTAATTACTTTGAATTTCGAGTTTTGCGAGCCATTTAGAGCAGCAAGTTCATCGCTCATTAATTGTCCAACGCTAATTACAGCGTTACTTTCAAACAAAACTTCTTTTTCTAAACGTTTATGTTTTTTGTCAGCCCACCAAGTAAGTTTTAGATCTTTATAAAAATCAATATTGGTCCACGGATCTCTAAAATCCGCCACCCACTTAATGTTTGGATGCTTTCGTTTTAATGCTTTTGCGATCAAATGCATACTATGTGGCGGACCACTACTAATTATCGCATCAACTTTATGTCCACTTAAATAATTAAGAAGATATTTTACTGAAGGTTTGATCCAAAATTTTCGTGCATCGGGAATAAAAAAATTTCCGCGGATCCAAACGGCAAAATTGTTGAGTGGACTGGTTTTTTTGTTCTCATTTAAGAATGCAGCATTTATTTTCTGATCCTTTTTTTGTCCAATTAATTTTTTGTAGGCATTATATGGTTCCCAAATTGGTGTTTTAAGAACAACGATGTTTTTTGGAACATCTTTTTCTAAACTTTGATCAATTTCGGGCATTTCGCCGTTCTCGGCTGTGTAAACAATTGGTTCCCATCCAAACTCTTTAAGATATTTCACAAATTTAAGCCACCGTTGAACCCCGGCACCGCCGCTTGGGGGCCAGTAATAAGTGAGTATCAGAACGGTTTTCAACATACCAAATGTACATATATTTTAGCCCGAGATGCGAAGTAATTTTTCATCAAGACGATGAATAAAAATTGTTGCGTAGCACAGAGTTACGAAAGAATTTTTTGAAGAAGTATTGATGGAAAAGGACGAGCAGGTTGGGCTAAAATATATGTACATTGGTATGAAGGTTTGTAAAGCTAATCAAAAATGGGTTTTAGGACTATAATTTTACTTGTTTTTATCTCAATTTACGTGAACCTCGCGTCCACTTTAGTTTTCAACGGTTTAAGTAATGATTTTATTAGGTTTAGAATCAGCATTTAACACGATTTAATTATAATTAATTTTGTACGGCCGAAAAGTGTATCTATCTTTGCCGTCCCTAAAAAAATGTAGTTCTTTGAATTTTAGGGGCCGAACGCAAGAAAAATGAAGGAAAAAAGCGATTTTTTCTCCATTTTTTTTGGATTGTAAAAATATAGTATGTATTTTTGCCACCCGTTTTAAAGGAAACTATAAAACGGTCGTTCTAAAAAGGTATTGAAAAGGATAGATTTTATCAGGGGAAAAACGGTTGATATGTGATATTGAGACCATGAAGTAACTGATAGCGGAAACCTTAGAAGATATAGAGTACAACGTTCATTGAAAAAATATTGATAACCAAAAGATAGCAAGTTTCTCAAGTAAATATTTGAGAATTAAACTAAAGCTCTTGAGCCCGTTAAGGGATGATCTATTACAGACATTCACCTTAAGATGAAAATTAAGGAATCAAACAATTTTTACAACGGAGAGTTTGATCCTGGCTCAGGATGAACGCTAGCGGCAGGCCTAATACATGCAAGTCGAGGGGTAACAGGGGTAGCAATATCTGCTGACGACCGGCGCACGGGTGCGTAACACGTATACAATCTACCTTTAACAGGGGGATAGCCCGGAGAAATCCGGATTAATACCCCATAACAGTAGGAGAGGCATCTCTCTTATTTGAAAACTACGGTGGTTAAAGATGAGTATGCGTCTGATTAGTTTGTTGGTGAGGTAACGGCTCACCAAGACTACGATCAGTAGGGGATCTGAGAGGATTAACCCCCACACGGATACTGAGACACGGATCCGACTCCTACGGGAGGCAGCAGTAAGGAATATTGGACAATGGGCGAGAGCCTGATCCAGCCATGCCGCGTGCAGGAAGAAGGCGCTATGCGTCGTAAACTGCTTTTACACCGGAGAAAACCCCCCTACGTGTAGGGGGCTGATAGTATGGTGAGAATAAGCATCGGCTAACTTCGTGCCAGCAGCCGCGGTAAGACGAAGGATGCAAGCGTTATCCGGATTCATTGGGTTTAAAGGGAGCGTAGGTGGTCTTATAAGTCAGTGGTGAAATCTCTTCGCTTAACGAAGAAACTGCCATTGATACTGTAGGACTTGAGTATAGTTGCTGTGGGCGGAATATGACATGTAGTGGTGAAATACTTAGAGATGTCATAGAACACCGATTGCGAAGGCAGCTCACAAAACTATAACTGACACTGAGGCTCGAAAGTGCGGGGATCAAACAGGATTAGATACCCTGGTAGTCCGCACTGTAAACGATGATTACTCGCTGCTAGGGGGCAACTCTTAGTGGCTTAGCGAAAGCGATAAGTAATCCACCTGGGGAGTACGCCGGCAACGGTGAAACTCAAAGGAATTGACGGGGGCCCGCACAAGCGGAGGAGCATGTGGTTTAATTCGATGATACGCGAGGAACCTTACCAGGGCTTGAAAGTTAGTGACCGTCTCTGAAAGGAGACTTTCCGCAAGGACACGAAACTAGGTGCTGCATGGCTGTCGTCAGCTCGTGCCGTGAGGTGTTGGGTTAAGTCCCGCAACGAGCGCAACCCCTACCATTAGTTGCTAACATTCAGTTGAGGACTCTAATGGAACTGCCCGCGCAAGCGGTGAGGAAGGTGGGGATGACGTCAAGTCATCACGGCCCTTACGTCCTGGGCTACACACGTGCTACAATGGCTATTACAGAGGGCAGCTACACAGCGATGTGATGCTAATCTTCAAAAATAGTCTCAGTTCGGATTGAAGTCTGCAACTCGACTTCATGAAGCTGGATTCGCTAGTAATCGCGCATCAGCAATGGCGCGGTGAATACGTTCCCGGGCCTTGTACACACCGCCCGTCAAGCCATG
>JAHEYC010000068.1 GCA_023251775.1 Sphingobacteriaceae bacterium
TGGAATTAGTGCATCGCACAAACAATTTTAATTTTTATAAGGATTTTGCACACTCCCCTTCTAAATTAAAAGCCACCACTAATTCAGTAAAACAGCAATTTACCAATAGAAAAGTGATCGCATGCATGGAACTTCATACCTTTAGCAGTTTGAACGAGGATTTTTTGAACGAATACAAAGGCGCTATGAATGCGGCGGATGAGGCCATTGTTTATTTTAATCCGCACACCATTGCTCATAAAAAATTAAAAGAGATAACTGTCGATCAGGTATTAAAAGCATTTGACCGAAAAGATCTGAAAGTATTTACAAATAGTAACGAAATGGTGAAGTATTTAAAGTCGATAAATTATGCCAACAAAGTTTTACTCATGATGAGCAGCGGAAATTTTGATGGGATAGATTTTGTTGAACTGGCTAAAGAGTTGAAAGTGTAAAAGTTTAGAAAGTTAGAAAGTTAGAAAGTTTGGAAAGTTAGAACTTTCATAACTCATCAACTTTCTAAACTTTTTAACTCCTATTAATTGAAAAAGATCCTTCTCATATCCGATACCCACGGTCATTTTGATCCAAAACTTGTAAAATACATACAAGCGGCCGATGAAGTATGGCACGCCGGAGATATTGGCGATATGAAAGTATGCGATGAGATAAAAAAATTAAAACCGCTTCGCGCTGTTTGGGGAAATATTGACGGACAAAAAGCGCGAGGCGAATTTGAAGAACATTTAATTTTTTATTGCGAAGAGGCTAAGATCTACATCACTCATATTGGCGGTTATCCCGGAAAATATGCTCCGGGTATAAAAGAACGTCTTTTAACCGAAAAACCCGATGTTTTTATTTGCGGACATTCACATATTTTAAAAGTCATGTACGATAAATCATTAAATTTACTGTTCATGAATCCGGGCGCATGCGGCATGAGTGGTTTTCATCAGGTAAAAACCCTTTTGAAGTTTGAGATAGAAGGGAAAGAAATAAAGAATTTAAATGTCATTGAATTAGGATCAAGAGCTGAAATAAGAAATGGATAAACAGAATTCTACATATTTTACCACCGAAGCTTTAGCAAAAATGGTGCATGCCCAAGGCAAAACCCTTGCGCAAATAGTTATCATTTTATGGCAAAATGCATTTGACCCCAATAATTCATTAGAGATCATTGATAGTTTGCAATTGCGTTTTACCGATGGCGAACGAATTACCATTGGTTGTAATGAGAATGGCGACGGACTTGATGTAGTTGAACCTAATTTTCAGGAAACAAAAAAACATTTGGATACCGAATTCGGTGGTAAAATAAAATTACATGTATTAGACGCCAGCAAAACAAAAATGTGGGAAACCATTCCGGGAAAAGTTTTGAAAAGCATGCGTGTTACCCGAGAAGAAGAAAATTATAAAGCCGATTCTTTAGTATTAGATTTTGGCGATGAGGGCCGCACAATTGCTATTAGTCCAAATGACGGCTTGCTGATAGATTATTTTGAGCAGGTTTAGATCAGGAGAATATCCTTCCTAAAGTCTTAAAAATAATTCTGAAATAAGCTTTAACGCTTGGCTCATTAATATATTTCATATTCAAAGCCAATTTAGCAGGCATAATTTCTTTGATATACGTTTGCTCAGGATCTCTTGACTTTGCTAGTAATTCATTTTCATTAAAAAATTTTAAAGAAGCATGATCTGTTATTCCGGGAAGCACTGTTAAAACTTTTTTTTGTTCTTCGGTGTACAACTCCACATATTTTCGTACTTCGGGGCGTGGACCAACCAAACTCATATCGCCAAAATGCACATTGATGAGTTGTGGCAATTCATCTATTTTGAATTTCCTTAAAAAATATCCTATTCGTGTAATTCTTGGGTCGCGACCACCAACCGTGATCAAACCTTTTTTTTCGGCATCACCATTCATGGTCCTGAACTTGATCAAATTAAAATCCAAATTATCCTTCCCTACTCTTTTCTGAATAAAATAAGGAGATCCTCCCGAGGTAAGTCTAATTAAAAGAGCAATTAAAATAAAAAAGGGAAAAAGAATAAGGAGGCCAAGAGAAGATAAAAAGATATCGAAAAAGCGGATCATATCCCCTTAAGCGCGTTTAAAAATGCTTTGCACACTGTTTCTACTTGTTCATCGGTAAGATTATAATACAAAGGCAATGTGAGTTCATTACTATAATTTGCATGTGTTATCGGATAATTTTTTATATCATAACCCAAACCCTTATAAAAACTCATCATGGGAACCGGAATAAAATGCACATTCACGCTTACATCATCATTAGAGATCTTTTGGATCATAGCATCGCGTTGCGCTTCGGTAATTCCGCTAATTCGTAACGGAAATAAATGATAACAGCTTTTTTTGTTCGAGGTTTCGTAAATTGGGAAAACAATTCGCTTATCTACACTTAAAATTTGTTTGTACTTATCGGCGATATGTTTTCTTTTTACTAATGTATCCGAATCATAACGTTCTAACTCCACTAAACCCATCGCTGCACAAATATCTGTCATATTACATTTATAACCAGCTTCAATGATATCGTAGCGCCAATTACCCTTTTGTGTTTTTGCTAAGGCATCTTTATTTTGTCCGTGCAATGTTTTTACACATAAATATTTATAGATCTCCTCATTATCAAAAGGTGCAGGCAGATTTAATGTAACTGCTCCGCCCTCGGCCGTTGAAAGATTTTTTACCGCGTGAAAAGAGAATGCACTTACATCCGTTAAAGCCCCCGTTTTTTTATTCTTATAACTTGCGCCAAACGAATGAGCCGAATCGCTTAATACTAATATCCGTCCTAATTTCTTTTGATTCTCGCTTTCAGCTTTAAATATGCCGGCATGCTTTTTTGCCAAAGCATTTATTTCGTCATAATCACATGGCAAACCAGCAAAATCTACAGGCATAATAACTTTAGTGCGTGCCGTAATTGCTTTTTCAATAGCCGCAACACTAATATTAAAATCATCTGCATTCACATCTACAAAAACAGGTTTTGCGCCACAATGAATAATTACATTTGCAGTAGCACAATACGTGTATGCAGGTAAAATAACTTCGTCTCCTTCTTTTACATCGTACCAGCGCAGCATTATTTCTAATCCTGCAGTAGCACTATTCAAGCAAAGTGTTGCTTTATTACCGCAATATTCGCTTATTTTTTTTTCGAATGTTTTTGTGCGCGGACCGGTAGTGATCCAACCGCTTTTTAAAGCGGCTATCACTTCATTTATTATTTTATCGTCGATGCGAGGTGGCGAGAATGGGATCATACGTTTTTTGCTGGTACAAATATACCGCTATTTTCCAATATTTACTTGTGTGGCACCAAAACCATAGTCCTTATAAGAACCATCCTGATAGGTAATTCCCTTCATGGTCTTTAAAATGGCAATGATCTCTTGCTTTAAACGTCCGTTACCAACGCCATGAATAAAAACGATCTTCTTCATGCCCTTTTGCATGGCCTCATCCAATTCCTTTTCAAAATGTTCGAGTTGTATGGCCAACATTTCGTGACTCCCCATTCCCTTTGTTGAATCCATCAATTCTTCAATATGAAGATCAACTTCTTTTTCGAGCGACCTTAAATATTCCTTATGCGAACGTGAAACTTTTTCCTTTGTTTTGAATTCTTTTATGGTGCGCAAACGTTTAATATCCTCTTCATTCAAAATAGCTTCAACGGTTTGGGTATTTAAAAATTCATCCTTCAATAAAAATGCATAAACAGGGAATTTAAATTCCGAATGCTTAATGGTCTCCGCTGTAGAAAAGTTTTTTGCTTCAATATAAATACTTTCAGAGATCGGAACTTGCCTGCGATAATGCGAATTCTTAAATAGAACGGCCTCAATGGTGTGTTGCTGAAAATCTTTAAAGAATTGGATCTTTACTTGTTTGAGTAATACTTTTTGATAAGGTCCAACATTTCCGTTCTTTAAAGCTTGATAATATTCATCATCCTTTATAGAATAAGTGTACAACATGTTGAACGCCGAAGCATTGTATAGATACAAGTTATATTCATTCCTTAATAAAGGCATTTCGTGGTCCGGTTCAACAACAAAATAAATAGCATCAGCAATATTGGCATCGGGAATAAGCTCAATATTGTCGGTATTTTTATCTACAATAAGTTCGGTGTGGATAGCTACTAATTGAGCAGCGAGGTATGGGATCTCAAAACCGTCGATCTCCACAAAAACAGTGGCATTATCTTTAATACGCGAAACAATTCCTTCACCCTTTTCGTCAAGGAACCTAACTTTATCTCCTATTCGTAATTTCATTTGCAACTACAAAGGTAAGATAAAAGCGCCTTTGTTGCGCGTAGAATAAAAATGAATTCTATTCACTTCACACAATTTTTCCAACTTGCGAAGTGCCCAATAACTGTTAGAGCCATCGGCAATTATGACCTTTGGCCTTAGTTTGTCTAAAAGATCAGGTTTTGGAACCGCATTATTACTTATTAAAATATGCGAAACAGAAAAATTGATATACTCCGGCATTTTACTTTTTTGATCCTGAATAAGAAGTCCTACATTCGCATTCTTACAATAATTAAAAGGGGCGCTGCTTATGTTTGTATTATTATAAGAAATTAGATTTGGTTTTACATTCATGGTATAATTAGCAGTATCATAATGAGAAAGTAAGGTATTCAATTTATTTTTGATAGAAACACATGATCCATGCCCAATTTGATAGACCACCAATTCATTTTTTGATTTTGCCTCATAAGAACTTGCTAAACCGTACAATTGCCAAGCAATGATAACGATGAACAAACCAAAAGCATATTTATAAGAACGCATGGTAAATACAAAAGTGATAAAGAATAAAGTGATGACAAGAAAAATACTGTCGATAAAACTTATATCAATACGATCAATAAAAGCCCAACCATCCGTATTAAAGATGCTAATGAAATTTATCATGAACGCTGTCAAAAAATTAATGAGCGCGCTGATAAATGTTATTTTGAATAAAGCAATGAACGCTAAAAGTAATAATGCAAAGGATAAAGGAACAATAATAAGATTAGCAAAAGCAAACCAAATTGGGAATTGATGGAACACCAAAAGCGTTATTGGCAAAGTAGTAATAGTTGCCGAAAAAGAAACCACACAACTTTTCCAAATGTGTTCCCCAATTTTATTTTTTGGTTCGTATACCTTATAGATCTTTGGAAAGAAATACAGAATGCCAAATATGGCCGAATAACTTAGCAAAAACCCTATATCCTGCACCAGTAAAGGGTTATAAAGCAGGAGTATGAACGCCGAAACAGCCAAAATATTGATCTGATTTGCCGATCGATTCCTAAAATACAAATTACCAAATCCAAGAAGGTTGAACATGATCACCGATCGCAGAACGGGCGCCGAAAATCCGGTGATAAGTGCAAAGAACCATAAACACAAACTTATAAAGATCAATTGTGCAAGTTTGTACTTTTTATTTCTATCAATGAATGCTAAAAAATAATTTAATACTAAATAAATAAGTCCTACATGTAAACCCGAAACCGAAAGAATATGCAGTGTGCCCGAATGCGAAAAATTTTCCAGCACTTCTTTATCTATATCATCATCAAAGCCTGTAATAAGAGCCGAACAAATAGTGCGTGCATTTTCCGAAAGATCAACTTCCCCAAGTCTTTTGATGATCTTATACTTTATAGATAAACCCATTTGCCATAAAGAAGAACTTATGTGATTCGGAAGCACCGCAAAGGAATTTGTATCTACATAACTTGTATGATACACCGAATGAATAGCCATATAACTTTTAAGATCAAATGCGTGGGGATTTTGCGGCCCTGCTATCTCTTGAAACGTGCTTTTTAAAAGAATTAAATTTCCGGGTTTTATTGTCTTTGCTAATTCGCTTTTCTGAATATACGCCATCACATTCCCTTGGCAATTCGCATAACCTGTATCGTTCTTTATTTTAATTACTTTTAAATTGAGTTTTACCGATCGTTGTTTATTCACAGGAATATCATCTACCTGTCCTACCCAAAAAACAGTATCTGCTTTTAAATTATTACTATAATGCTGCTCGTCAATTGATCGGGCATTTTGGGTAAGGTTGAGCGCGAAAAAGAAAAGGAACATATCCAACACCAATAAGAATGAATGATTAACTGCATCGCCGGTTACTTTTGTAAAAATAAGCATGGTGGCCAAAAGAAAAATGCCAACCAATAAAACAAAAGGCAAACCGGTATCGGCCACATACAAACCGGTAAGTATTCCCAACAAAAACGGGAACAGAATTCTAATAAATGGTATTTTATTAAGTCGGCTCAAATAAAAATTGAACTATCCGACTAAATTAATAAATAAACTGAGTTTTAAGAAAGTGCTTTTTCAGCTTCTTCTATAGTTCCTTTTTTATTGCCTACAAATATGTTCTTTCCTGCAATGATCACAGGGCGGCGTAAGAACGTATACTCTCCTAGAATAAGCGTTTTGTATTCGCTTTCTTTGGTAGGTTTTACGGCAAGGGCTTTATATTTAAGGGCTACACGACTAAA
Source organism: Sphingobacteriaceae bacterium (assembly GCA_023251775.1). GTDB lineage: Bacteria > Bacteroidota > Bacteroidia > B-17B0 > Aurantibacillaceae > Aurantibacillus. Next base: position 6,567 of record JAHEYC010000068.1, read on the forward strand.
CAGAGCTTCGTAAGAACCTGCCAGATCTTTCATTTCTTCCAATTGCGTTTTTGTGATAGGCTTAGTTTTGATGTCCTGCAATTGAAATCCCCTTTCTTTTAATTTAAGCTGCTTTAAAATGCGCGAACAGGTGTCGCAGGTAGAGAGATAATAAACCTTCTTCACGCTTTTATTTCTTGAAATTTGAGGCGGTTAAAATATGAAGTCGTCTTCCGCTAAAGAAATATAATTTATCGTTGGTAACAACGCCTTTATCTTCCATGTCCAATACACCAACCAATTCAAAGTTAGCATTAAGCACATAGGTCTTGAATTTTTGTTTGATGAGTTTGTTGCCTTTGAATTTCACATCATATTTATATAATTCCGATTCGTGGTACTCGTATTGGATCCTTCCACCCTCTACTCCATACACTTTACCATGACTTGAATGGAAATACACCACATTATCATTAATAAAATTCAATGGTACAAAATAAGTTTCCTTTTCTACATAATAATCATTACCGCTTACAAATTCGGTAAAATTACCATAACGAAGTTCGTTCACGTCTATCTCATTAAAGAATTTACCATCATTTAAATTGATGAAATAAAGATTATTCTTCCCGGCTAATACAAGATCAGTTCCAATTTGAAAATCTACAGGGTAAGCGAACATTGGCAAAGGATTATTATAATTCATGGTGCCGGTGGAAGGATCAACTTGCATTAAAAAAGGTGCTCCATAAACGATCTGATTCACTCGAAAGCTTGCCACGCCAAGATTCAACATGAACAATCTACCTCCTTGCATAAAAAGGGCCGATTTACTCACAGGATATTTAGTAAGATCTAATTTCCAATTTATCTTTCCTGAATTGCCCGCGATGCAATACAAATTATTCTTTCCCGCAAAATATACATTCTCTCCGTCAACAAGAATATTAGAACATATTTGCGTAATAATATCTTCGTTAGTACTTTCAAGATATGAGCTTTGATTTACTCTAAAGGCATTTGGATTTATAATGGATTGGATCAATTTTTTATTGTTCTTTTCTCCTGTAACATCGGTAACCGACCAAGTAGCGCCCGAACGTATATTTAAACCATACAAGCCCGAAGAAGAAATAAGTATAATGGAATCATTGGCCTTTACAGCTTCTGCCCAATCAAAATCATTAGGAATACTGGTGGTATAAATTGTGTTCCCATTCTCTAAACTAACTCCCTTCAATACTTTCTTTTCATCAGGTTTTGTTGGAATGGAATACGTTAAACCAATTTTATATTTTGGATCACAATAAACTAATTTTGTTGGATGTTGAAATTGTTCGAGGCCTGTATTTTTATTGAATTTGCTTGTACCAACGTCGCTCGATATCATTAACAACTCATCCATATTATCGGCAATGTCGAATTTACGAACATCATTTGCCCAAAGGATCGTATCTTTTTTTGTATCAAAGGCAAATTGAAATCCATTGTTGCGATAAAATTTACCACTTGCATCTTTTTCTCTTACGGTAAAATAAATACTATTACGCGCGCTATCAACTTGTTTATCGTAAACGGAATAATTGAAGCTATAAGTTTTTACCGTGATCTGCGATCCATCATATAATTGCCCAAGATCTGTACGGATAACATGATAAGAGTTTGAAAGGTTTTGTCCTACCACTGAAGATGCAATTAGCAAAAAGCTCATAAAAGCTCTTATTTTCATACTCTGGATGCGCTTTTGTAAAAACACTTGTAAAATTCTAAATTAGCTAAAAAAGGCCTGCAAATATAAGAAAATATTAGTAAAATTTGTTAATAAAACTACAAATTTTTAAAGGCCTAATAGCCCCGAAAACCCAGTAAAATCAAGGCTTTCAAAAACTAAAATGATTTATCCTTTGTTTAGAATTGCAAAACCCCATCTAAAGAAAATAAAGTGCCGATCGAGGATTTTTTGCTAACTTAAAACCTTCATTCACTAATTATCGGAATTTGTTCCATGTTAGGCTGAAGTTTATTTTTTACTTTTATATTATTAAACGGTTCTCTACATATTTTTTACTCTTTTGGTTGCTAACGGCTGGTTTTGGGTCATTTGCTCAGGAGCAAGATTATTTGAAGGTGTATAGGGACGCAAAACAAGTTGATTCTACACGTATTCTTGCCCTTTACGATCTTATTTGGGAAAAAGTATATACCAATATTGATACTGCAGAAATTCTTGCCAAACTTGGCTTAGAAGGAAGTCTTACAGCTAAACATCCAAAATTCAAATCAAAATTCTACAATGCCTTTGGTGCTATTTCTCAATTAAGAGGCGATTATATCTCGGCGATCAACTATTATCAGCAAGGTTTAAAATTAAGCGAACAACTTAACGATCTGCGTGGACAAACCATCATGCTTGCTAATATTGGGACCATTTATATAAAAATAAAAGAGAACAAACTTGCGCTTAATACATTAAAAAAATGTTTAAGTGTAATGAAAAAACTCAAGGATGAATATAGTCAGGCCAGCATTTATAATAATTTTTGCATCATCTATCTTGCCACTCGCGATTACGATCTTAGTATGCAATATGCTATGCAAAGTAAAGCATTGTACGAAAAATATGATGATAAAAATGGATTAGTTTATTGTTATAACAACATCGCTAATATATACGAAGAAAGGAATATGAAGGAAGAGGCGCTTCAAAATTATATGATCGCTCTTAAATACGCACAAGAAACTGAGAATGTTGCGGAAATAGCCAGAACGTATTCGGAGATCGGACATCTTTTATATTTAAAAGGCGAATACCAGCCGGCGATCGACTATCTTAAGAAATCAGAAAAACTTGCTATTGAAAATGAAGATGTGGATACACAATCGGAGATCTATGGGTATTTGTATGAATATCATAAAAAGAGGGGACAGAATGCAGAGGCGCTTAAGGCATTTGAAAAACATCATGAGCTCAAAGACAGTTTATCTAAGGATAGTAAACAACGAGAGATAAGTCAGATCCAATTTGAATACGATTACCAAAAAAGGGTACAACAAGATAGCATTGCTATGGCAGGCGAGCGTACTGTTAACCTTGAAAAGATAAAAGCAAAGAACGCGGAGATCGCCAAAGGCAAGATCCAACTTATTGCCATTATTGTGGTGGTTGCTTTACTTATTGTTGTTTCGCTTATCATTTACAACCGTTTTAGATTAACGCAACGACAAAAACATATCATTGAAGAAAAGAACAGACAAACAGAAGAACAAAAACTCATCATTGAAGAAAAACAAAAAGAGATCCTCGATAGTATCAATTACGCAAAGAGGATTCAAGATTCTTTACTCGATAATTTTGAATCCATTAATCGTTTCTTCTCCGATACGTTCGTTTTGTATGATCCAAAAGATATAGTGAGCGGGGATTTTTATTGGCTCAGTAAACATATCATTAGTAACGAAACAAAATATAAAAGTGGTAAGTCGGTTGTAACCGAGATGTATTACATAGCAGTGTGCGATAGTACAGGACACGGTGTTCCCGGCGGATTTATGAGTTTATTGAATATGGCCTATTTAAGTGAAGCCATTAACGAAAAAGATATTACCGAACCAAATAAGATATTTGATTATGTGCGCGAACGTTTGATAAATACCATAAGTAAAAATGATCAAAAAGACGGATTTGATGGTGTATTGATGCGATTTGATAAACGAATGGAATTTGAGAACAAGCAATTACTAAAAACAAGTTTCTCTCTTTCTTATGCAGCTGCTTATAATTCGCCCATTCTTATAAAGAATAACGAACTCATAGAATTGGGATCGGATAAAATGCCTGTAGGATATGGTGAGCGCAATGCTCAATTCACTAATTACACAGTAGAATTAAATAAAGGTGATATCATTTACGTTTATACCGATGGTTATGCCGATCAGTTTGGCGGACCAAGAGGAAAAAAATTCAAGTATAAACAACTTAACGATCTTATTCTATCCATCAACAATGCACCAATGGAAGAACAATTAAAAACACTTACACGAACCTTTACCGATTGGAAAGGAAATATTGAACAGGTGGATGATGTGTGTATGGTTGCTATTAAGATCTAAGATCTTTTACGGTAAGATCAAAAACTGCTTTTAGCATTTTTCTTTCCTTATCTCCAAATTTAAGTCCTCTGCGTTCAAATACCTTTTCGGAGGTCTCAAATAATTTTTCTATTTGATAAACCGTAAAGCCATCAGCACCTCCCCAACTAAAACTCGAAATGTGCGCGGGTGGAAATCCTGCCCCATAAATATTTGCAGCAACACCAACCACTGTTCCGGTATTAAGCATAGTATTTATTCCTGTCTTAGAATGATCGCCCATTATTAAACCACAAAACTGCAATCCTGTATCAACCGATCTTTGTTGGAGATAATTAAAGAGCTTAACGTTGCTGTAATTATTCTTTAAATTGCTGCTATTGGTATCTGCGCCTAAATTACACCACTCTCCCACTACGCTATTTCCCAAAAATCCATCGTGCGCTTTGTTACTATAACCAAATATCACCGAATTATTTACTTCACCGCCAACTTTACTGTGTGGACCGATTGTAGTAGGACCATAGATCTTAGCGCTCATTTTTAAAGTGCTATGTTCGCACAACGCAAAGGGACCACGAATAGCAGAACCTTCCATTACCTCAGCATCTTTTCCAATATAAATTGGTCCATTAGTTGTATTTAAAACACTCGCATTGATAATAGCACCTTGTTCAACAAATACAAGTTTCTTATTTCCGATCACTGTAACCGTTTTACCAACTGGTTTCGACTTTCTTCCTTTAGTGATAAGATCAAAGTCGGCTTTAATGCACTCGCCATTATTCTTAAAAATATCGTACACGTTCTTAACGAACATCACATCACCTTTGGCCTCAATAGTTTTAGAAATATTAAACGCTCTTAATGCACCTTCCGATCCATTGAACGCAATAAGAACACCTTTATAAGCTAATCCTTCATTTTGCTTTAAATTCCTTACTTGTTTTGGAATAGAACCATTTGGAACCACCGATCCATTGATGAAATAATTTGTATCGCTTAATTTAGCAGGGTAAATGCCACTTAAATGTGGTTGAGATAAATAACTGATGTCGGCTTTTTTAAAATGATGTTTCCATTTTTCATCAATACTCAAAATACCTATCCTTATTTTTGAAATAGGTCGTGTAAATGTTAAGGGCAATAAGTTGCGCCATACATTTTCTTCATCAAACAGAACAATATTCATAAATTATAAGGATGGAGATTCGGAGATCTTAAATTCGGAACGGCGATTGATCTTATGCTCATCATCGGTACATTCCACATTATTAGCACACTTGTTCAATAATTTTGTTTCACCATAGCCAATGGCCTTTAAACGTTTTTTGTCGATCCCCTTTGCGATCATATAATCCACCGCAAACTGCGCACGTTTTTTTGAAAGGGCTAAATTGAACTGGTCACTCGAACGCGAGTCGGTATGCGAACTTAATTCGATGAATAATTTTGGATTTGAGATAAGAACTGTAATTACTTTATCCAATACTTTTTGTCCGGCCTCATCAAATTTAAAGTCACCAAAATTATAATAGATATTCTCAATGATGGTCAACTCTTCTTTCTCTTTCTTGTTCTTTAATTCCAATACTGCCAACCATGGATCATCCACCACAAATTCGCCTAACAATGCCTTATCTGACTCAATAACTTTAAAACTAAATTTCCCTTCGCCATTCTTAGTGATCACTCTATAGATACGTCCTTTGCTATCGGCAATGTATATCTTTTTTATCCCATTAAAAACAGGATCCTTTTCATCGGCTTCAAAAATATAACTCTTATCCGCTCTTAAATTCTTGAAATTGAATTTTCCGTTAGTGCCCGTTGCGATCTCATTTACTGAGCCATCCTTTGAATCTTCGCGCAAACGGATCTTCGCATTAGCAATTGGTTTTTTATTCTCGTCGTAAACAAAACCAAAAATATCCATTACCAAATTATCATCAGCGGCATTCATTTCGGTTATGGTGTTCTTATCCGACGACAATACTTTGAAATTGAATTTACCATTACCTGAGTAAAAGGTCTTGATCTCTTTCCCGCTTTTATTAGTGAGAGTAATTTTTGTATTCTCGGCTAATACAATATCACTTTCGCCCATCGATACCATATAATTTTGATCGGATGGAATATTGCGGAATGTAAATGCGCCGAACTCATTTGTAGTTGTCTCTTCTAATACATCACCAAATTCGTTCTTAATAATGAGTTTTGTGTTCTTTAAAGGCTTGCTTGGATTTTCGCCAAATAAAAGATTACCGGCTAAAGTAAGATCATCTTCGGTATAAAGATCAGGTAGACCATTAGGATCAATAGGAAGATTTCGGAACACGAATTTATCCGATCCGCCCTTATTAGTTACGCGCTGAATGATATTATCTTCATCGGCCAAATAATATCTTGCTTTACCCGTGAATTGAGGATCGGTATTATCAATGATAGCCATGTATTTTTTATCAGCATCCAAATTTTTGAATTGGAAGAAACCTTTATCATTTGTTTTAGTGGTTTCTACAACCGTACCATCTTCTTCCTTTAAAGTTACCTTAATTCCTTTAGCAGGATCTTTAGCGTTTTCGGTAAGCAAAATTGTTCCCGAAATGATCAATGATTTATCGATGAAGTGGAAAAAATAAATATCATCCTTTCCTTTTCCGCCAACTCTGTTCGAAGAAAAATAGCCAAGGGTATCATTAATGAAGGTGATGCCAAAATCATCATAACTGCTATTAATACTTAAACCTTCGTTGCGTTGCAATAACCATTTACCATCCACCATTTTTGCTGAATACACATCCAAACCACCATAGCCCGGTAAACCATTTGATGAAAAATATAATACGCCGTTATTTTTTATGGATGGGAACATCTCATCACCACTTGTATTTACATCGGGACCAAGATTCACCGGTTTTTCCCAAGTATCACCATTACGTTTGCTTACCCAAATATCTTTACCGCCAAATCCACCGCTCATATCGCTTGTAAAGAATAATAAATTATCATCAGAACTAATGCTTGGATGCGCCACAGAATATTCGCTGCTATTATACGGGAAAGGTTTTGTATTTCCCCATTTGCGATCGTGCCCTAAAGCCGTATATATCTTTGCGGTGTTATCCTTTTTTCCTCCACCTGTCACTCTTGTATAGTAAATGGTCTTACCATCTTTAGAAATGCATATTGGTCCGTCGTGCGATTCTGAATTCACTTTTTTAGATAAGGTCTTACCCTTTTCAGCACTTGGACCATTAACCTCACTAATATACATGTTCAAAAATGGCTGTCCGTTATAATCGTTCTTTTCAAACTCCACAAAATCGAAGGTAGATCGCTCGGCCACATAAATAAGTTTATTGTTGGCATACACCGGACAAAATTCGGCGTTAGCGGTATTTATCTTTTCAACATTCTTAACTTCGTATTCTTTAGGTCTACTCATCCAATACTTTATCTCGGCACAGAATTTTTTTACTCTTTTCGCCGATTCTTCATTTGGTTTTTGCTTTAGATAAAGTGTATATTGTTCAAGCGCCTCATCATATTTTCCGTTGGCTTTTAATACCGAAGCAAAATCATAATATACTTGTGCGTCAACATTAGCATCAGAGCCTAAAGCACTGCGATAAGCATTTTCTGATTTTTCGTATTCATTTACTTTACGGTAACAATCGGCGAGCTTAAGATTAGCCTTGTGTTTAGTAGTTTGTTTCTTAGAGGCATTCACATAATAAGGAATGGCTTTAAAATAACGGTTCTGTTCGTATAATTTATCGGCCTTACTTAATTGCGAGAACAAGGAAGCACTAAAGACTATGGAAAAAATTATGAGTATCGATCTTAAATGCATAAATTTTACAAGAAACGTGGTGAAATGATCTTTGATCTGCGTCCTAAAAAGTCGAAGCCTACAGTTACTTCGTGCGAAGGTCCTAATCGCCTCTTGTCTCCTACGCCTGAATCAAAACTATATCCCACTTTACATTTTGGTGTTACATAATAGTTCAACAAAAATCCCGGACCATATTGGGATCTAAAGAACACTCCCATCCAGAGTTTTTTGTATAAAAAGAAATTAAAATTAATGTCGGCGTTTCCTTTGCCGTTACTCACCCCACGCAATGCGATGGTTGGTGCAAAAACCACATTTTCGTTTATCACCCACGATTTCCCCATGGTAAAAAATTGATGTGAGCGCAAATGGTAGGTTAAATTACTTGTGAACGACGTGTCTCGCATATCGATCTCAAAAAGACTTCTTGCACCAAGATGTGTAACCGAAAGTCCCATAAAGAAACTATTGCTCTTTAAATAAAATCCTGCATTAACATCAAGTGCTCCTGTATTAAAGTTGCTAAGGTTTTGATTTGTATTATCAATGGTTTTGAAAGTGATCTCACTATATCTGAATTGATAGCGGTTATAACCTGCATTCAAGCCGGCAGATAATTTCCATTTATTATTGAGTTTAAGTATGTAGGCGAAATTTCCCGAAAAACCTATCATGGTGCGTGGCCCCATCACATCGCCAATTAACGTAAATCCAAGTCCAACATTTTTATTTAGCACAGGAGCATGACCACTTATAACACTTGTTTTTGGGGCACCATCAAAACCAACCCATTGATTTCTTACATCAGCCACAATTGATAATCCATCGCGTGCTCCCGCATAGGCAGGATTTATGATCAAGGGATTGAATTGATAAAGATTATATTGAGGATCTTGTTGCGCAGCGATCTTCCCCACTACAGTGATCAAAAGAAAAATAAATACCTGTCGTTTCATTAAGTTCCTGTTTAATTGCTAAAAATTTCTACCCAACCCTTTTTTATTCCATTTCCGGGACCAAGTTCTACTACATAATAATAAGTTCCTGCAGCTAAATTACTTGTATTTTTTGTTGGCCATACTTTATCCATATTGTTATAACCCTCTTGAGTATATAACTGCACGCCCCATCGATTGTAAATAGTAACTATATTTTTTGGGTACTGATCAATATTCTCTATATAGAGATGATTATTTCCATCGCTATTTGGTGTAATACCTTTTATTACCACAACTTCTTTGCATTTATCATTATAGCTAGTAACAAAGCCTGCATATTTTGTACAGCCATCGGTATTGGTTATATAAACGCCGTAGATCTGAGCAGTAGTAGAAGTTTGAGTGATCACAATATTTTGTGTGTTCGCGCCGGTTGTCCAAGAGTATGTATTTCCCCCTCCTGCTGTTAATGTTGCCTTTTGATCTTTACATAAAAAATTCCTGTCAAATGTTACTGTTGCATTAAAATCAGGTTTCACTGTAACAGTTCCGGGATAAAAAGCCCTGCATCCGTTCAAACTCGATCCGCTAAGAACATAAATAACTGCCGTTGTTGGCGTAAGCGAAAGAATATTTGAGGTAATTGTGCCCGATGTGGTTGTCCATGTATATGAACCGGCTCCAGTTGCGGTTAAGGTAAGTGGTGCGCCATAACATACTGAATTTTGCCCCACCACATTTAAATTTGGTTGAAGACCTTGTTGTATGACCAAGGTATTGGAAGTAAAAATACATGTGCCTCCTAAATAAGGTCCAAACATAGCGCTGCAAGCATAATTGCCGCTGCTCGTAATTGTAGTTGTATGATTGATGGAAGCAACAACGCTTAAAGAAGGAACAATTGTAGTGAAGTATGGTCCGGGAAATCCGATCAATTGATTTTTTATGATCATTGTATCTCCTACACAAATTGCCGTTTTATTTGGTACTGCAAATAAACTATCGCGAAAAGTGAAATTCTTTAAAATGGAAATGGATGAACTATCACTTCGGGCAAAAGAAATAATGTCGGGACGTTTATTATTATCCACATCGGCAATAGCAAGTCCACCGGTGATATGGCTGAGAATATTAAAATTTATTGGGGCATTACTGAATTGAAAATTAGTGGAGGTTCGATCGTGCATGTAAATATTTATGTTACCGGATGTACTCGTAGTTGGTGTGGCTTGACTTACAACAAGATCTTTGTATCCATCTGCGTTAAGATCGGCATAATTAATATCAGATATCTCGTAATTGGCAATAACAGGATTGAAGTTATTTAAACCAATGATAATTCCACTAAGATATATGGGTGTGTACACTGCTACATAATTGATCCCATTAGATGCAGTTTTTGCCGAAACAATTATTTCCTTACTGCCATCTCCATTAAGATCCGACACTACAATTTTTTTCAATGTGAATCCGATTCCGGGACTAAATTGAAATTGTTTATCTAGAATTCCGGCGGTGCTATAGATCACATAAATAGAATCCAAAACTTCAGATGTAAAGATCAATTCATCTTTACCATTATTATCAAGATCTGCTGCTTCCACATCATAATTGTAATTTGTGAAGGATGGCATACCTGTGATCACTCTAATTGATTGTGGAACGAAGCTAAGAGGAGCAGCGGTGCTAGCAGGCGTTGTGTTCACATAAGGACGTAATACAAACGATTGCGTGGCAATTGATTTTACACCAACCGAAACAAGATCTTGAGCTCCGGCGCCATCTAAATTACACTTCAAAAGTTTGCTGCAGGTATGTCCAAGAATGAACGAGTTACCCATAGAATCTTTTTGGAATGCTGTAGGAAACCCCATATTCTTAAGTGCAACAATATCACCAAATGCGTTAATAACAGCGTAATCGGTTAAATTATCAAAATTAAAACGGCCCGACACAGCATTTCCTTTATATAAGAAAGGATGAGTGTAGATACTTGTCATAGTAGAAAATGAGGGAGATATATTGGTGCCATTATTGGTCGCCAAAAATAATTTCTGGTGATTATTACTTAAAAATCCTGCAGTGTTTGGATTGGTCTGAATTGTGTCAAAATTTATTTCTTGCGCTCTAAACTTTATTAAGAGAGGGGGAGATTGAATGCGCTCTTGATTGGCGAAACATAAATTGCCTGCATTTTGCACAACAATACCTTGACCTCGCGTGAACGAGATCGAAACAATGATCAAAAAAAGTAGTATGCTCTTTTTCATTTTAATTAATCAAATACTTCTACCCAACCTTTATTTGCTTTACCCTTGCCGGTATCAATAATGTAAAAATACGTTCCCGATATCACTTTTTCACCATCTGCAGGCCACATTTTATTCTTATCCTTACCATATTCCTTTGTACTGAATAGTCTTCTACCCCATCTGTTATAAATAGATACTTCAGCGTCAGGATAAGCTTCTATATTATCGATGGTAAATTTAGTATTACTTCCTGATTGATGAATACCGGTATAAACTTTTATATTACAAATTCCATTGTTATCAAGAATATTTATAATATGCACTGTACTATCCTTTTTTACAGTTGTTCCAACCGTGAACGTCCAAACCGTCCTAACGGTAAAGGTACCTTGTGATAAACTATCTCTACGTGAACAATTACCGCTTGCGCAAAGGGTATTGGTTGGAGTCCAGAAATATTGTACTGTAGCATTTAATGGAAGGTCAACAACATCTACGTAGATATATCCATCTCCTTTATCGGCACAAGTTACATTACTCGAAAATACAGTAACAGAAGTGTTCTTTACAACGATCATATCGGGCTGTAGAAATCCTTGCGTAAGGATATTACCGGATGTTGATCCTGTGCCTATAACGGCCTCGCCAATATTATCAGTATAAATAACTGTTTGAGAATTGAGCGTAGTTGTAGTTGTTTTGCCTCCCGAATTAATTACCGAAGGTGATATACTTTGCGCCATGCCGCTACCGGCACAAAAACAAAATAGGATATAGAGAATTTTTTTCATGTTTAAATTTTTTACATTTCTACCCAAACTCCACCGGACTTATATAATCGTATCACATTTAACGAAGGAACAGTAACCGACCCAACGTTTACAGCCGATCCAAGAGGTTGAATTTGGTCGGCACCTTGTGCAGCAACGTTAATAAAGAAAGCAGTTCTTGATCTAATTACCACTAGTGTTCCTTCATCAACCAGAGCCGATTGTGGCAATTGAACAGTAATAGAAACTGCCGAATTCACCTCTACAATGTAATCGTCGGGCAACATATTATAACTAATATTAACGCTAACTTTCTTAACGGCCACACTACCAAATACCGCAAGTGTACTCTTTGGTGCGTTGTTGTTAATACCTACTTGACCACCTGTAAAAATGCCACTATAATTAAACCCGGGATTAGCTCCGCCTACATTAGAAAGTAAACCAATGTTTACTAAACCGGGTCCTGTCCATGGCAAAGTGGATTGAATTTCTAGTCCCTTTTTTGTAGAGTTAGAACCTGTAGTTTTTGTAGTGGAATTTTCAACAAGTAAAGCTGAGTTGCCAATTGATCTGACGCCGGTATTAGTGAGCCTTAAAACACCGCCATCGATCCCGCTACTTGCATTATTTTCGATCAACGAAACATATCCAACATTTGAGTTTACATCTGCAAATCTTGTATTACCACTAACTTCAAATTTTGTGGTTGGAAATGCTGTACCAATACCTACAAAGTCAGAATTATTTACCAAGGTAACTACGGTAGGTGTAGGCTTTGTCCAAATATTCAAACCGTTTAGTATTACAGTACTTGTACCAACAAATAATAAACTTCCGGCTAGACTTACGGCCGGCGAAATATTCACGTTTGTGATAAATGGGGTTTGATTGTAAGTTAAGTTGCCTGAAACGCCGTTAAAACTAATGGATGGTGTTGGAATTATTAAATTGTAATTTGGATAAGCACCGGGAACAATATTCCCTATGCCTGATGAACCAAATATTGGTGCTGCTGCATTGATATTAAATGTTGATGAAGGAATGCCTGAGGGTGTAACGTTAACAATACCGCCTTGATTTATTGTAACTGAACCGTTGCCGGCTGCACCGGGTCCCCAAAATCCCCTTTTTTGTGCATCAATTTTAAAAACGGAACCAGGTAATGCCGTTGCATTTGGAAAATACATATCTCCGCCAACTAAAACTTTTCCTGTTTCAAATACAGCTGCGTATGCATTTGGATTTCCTGTTGTATCTACTTTAGAATAAACTCCAACTATGGTAGAACTTGAAGAACCAAAGGCTGTTCCGGAAAGACCAATAGCGATCCCATTTCCTGAATTCGCCATCCCTGAAACACCAATGGCCATTCCATTTCCTCCATTATTTGTTCTAAGATCGGCTGCTATGATCGGTGCAAATGGGCTTACAACTGTAGTGCTTGTACTTCCGGAAATAAAACCTCTAAACAAAGCATCTCCCGTATTCGCATTTAGTTTTCCAACGTGAACAACTGAGGTGTCTAAAGGATCTGCCGTAAAAATATTTAGCTTAACTCGGTTGCCGGGTAAAGCACCAATTCCAATTCGTGTTCCATCATTCAATAAACTATTAGTA
>JAHEYC010000002.1:0-20405 GCA_023251775.1 Sphingobacteriaceae bacterium
TGATTTTAATTTATCGATCACATCTGCTTCGATCTCATCACTAAATTCATCCAAGTCAACGTCCTCAACATCTTCCACATCTGTATCGCGGAATACATCAATTTCGTAACCGGTTAATTTACCTGCTAATTTGATATTGTATCCGCCTTTTCCAATGGCTAAAGAAATTTGATCAGGCTTTAAGAATACTTCGGCCGATTTATTTTCTTCATCAATTTTAATGGTGGTTATTTTAGCAGGACTCAAAGCGCGTTGAATAAATAAACTCGGATTAGTTGTGAAATTGATAACGTCGATATTCTCGTTCTTCAATTCACGCACAATGCCATGGATCCTCGATCCTTTCATTCCAACACAAGCACCAACAGGATCAATACGATCATCGTAACTTTCTACAGCAACTTTTGCTCTCTCACCCGGTTCGCGAACTACTTTTTTAATTGTAATTAAACCATCAAATATCTCCGGCACTTCATTCTCAAATAAACGCTCAAGGAACGAAGGTGATGTACGAGAAACAATAATAGATGGTGTACCATTTTTTAATTCCACTTTGGAAACTACCGCTTTTAAAGTATCTCCTTTTTTAAAGAAATCAGAAGGGATCTGCTCAGTTTTTGGAAGTAATAATTCATTTCCTTCATCATCCACCAACATGATCTCTTTTTTCCACACTTGATACACTTCAGCAGTGATCACATCACCAACTTTTTCTTTGTATTTATTATAGATCTCGCTCTTTTCAAGTTCAAGGATCTTTTGAACCAAGTTTTGACGTACAGCTAATACAGCACGGCGACCAAAATATTCAAGATCCACTTTTTCCGATACATCTTCACCGATCTCGAAATCAGGTTCTATCTTTTTTGCATCGGTTAAACTGATGTGTTTATTCTCATCATAATCAAATGAGTCGTCGGCAAATTCATCGTCAACAATTTGTCTGTTCTTGTATATCTCAACGTCACCTTTATCGGGGTTAACAATGATGTCAAAGTTCTTATCGCTTCCATACTTTTTAATAAGCATGTTCCTGAACACATCTTCAATGATGCTCATTAAAGTAGCGCGGTCGATGTTCTTTATGTCTTTGAACTCCGAAAACGATTCGATCAGATTTGAGGTTTCCATGGCTGTTTTTTTAAAATTTAAGTTTGATTTTTGATTCTTTTATTGTTTTAAATGGAATGGTTTCTTTTTTTTCTACAGTTACTTTTCCCTTTCCAATAGGTTTGTTCTCGCGTGTATTATATTTAATTATCAATTCATTCTCATTGAACTCAACTAATTCTCCTTCGTGGTTAGAATCGTCGGCCAATTTGATCTCAAATGTTTTTCCAATATGTTTTTTATATTGACGTTGATTCACAATAGGGCTTGCGGCACCATGCGAACTCACTTGCAGTGCAAAATCTTCCTTCTCGCGATCAAGGTTTCCCTCAATAAAACGGCTTAAGCCTACACAGTCTTTTATAGTAACAGGCGTATCTCCGTCAATTAACACTTCAATACCGTTGCCGCTTGTCACATTTATGTTGGTAACAAACTTGTCTGTACCGTTAAAGTGTGCCTCAGCCAGCTGTAATATTTGCTCTTTTGCGATCAATTTCTACTCAATAAAAGAGGGGACTCAGGTCCCCTCATAATTCGTGATTTCTATTTTACAATACAAATTTAAGCATTTTTTGGCTAACAAAAAAATTATTTTTTCTCAACCTTTGGCACTGAATTTGCGTAATATAATATAGGAAACAATAAGTAATTAACGGATTGTTTAACTAATAAAAATAAACGTTATGAAAAACAGAAGCAATGGAGTAAGAACAGGCCTAACACTCCTAGGTCTTTTAATGCTAAGCAATACTAGTTTTGCTAGCCTAAGTGATAAATTTACTGAGTATGTTGGTGGCGGTGCCTCAAATATGGCAAGCTTATATATAATTGTAGGTGTAATAGCCGTAGGTTTACTAGGAAAGCTTGTGCAACACTATTTTATGCGTGAGGAAGTAAGAACTTCTTCAAACGTTAAAATGAGCAGTTTGAACAACCACAATCATCAAAGACATCACAGACCAAGAGGAGTGGTTAAAAAAACTTCTTAACACAAAAGGGTCTCGTCATATGACGAGACCCTTTTTTTATTTGTTCATAATCAAACAGTTAAAAACGAATAAATTTTTTAGTACAATAGTATTTGTTAAAAAAATGCCCCTTATTTTGAGGGGCATTTTGATTTATAGAGGATATAGTTAATTTTGTGGCAAATTAAAAACTATTAAAATGTCAGACATTTCAAACAAAGTAAAATCGATCATCGTTGACAAACTAGGCGTTGATGAAAAAGAAGTTACACCAACTGCAAGCTTTACAAACGACCTTGGAGCTGATTCATTGGATACGGTTGAATTAATTATGGAATTTGAAAAGGAATTCAATATTGCTATCCCCGATGAGCAAGCTGAGAAGATCAGCACTGTAGGCGATGCTATCGCTTATATTGAGACCAACGCAAAAAACTAATCACCCAATATGCAACTGAAACGTGTAGTAGTTACAGGGCTTGGCGCGGTTACTCCATTAGGAAATAATGTAAATGACTACTGGAATAATCTTATAAAAGGCGTAAGTGGCGCTGCTCCTATTACTCGTTTTGATGCATCCAAATTCAAGACCCGTTTTGCTTGTGAAGTAAAAGGGTTTGATCCCGAAAAATATTTTGATCGCAAAGAAGCCCGTAAACTCGATACGTTTACTTGGTATGGTATTGCATCAAGTGTAGAAGCATTTGCTGATAGCGGATTAGATGCACAAGGAATTGACAGGGATGAAGTAGGTGTTATTTGGGGAAGTGGTATTGGCGGACTTGATACATTCCAAAACGAAACATTTGCGTTTGCAAAGGGCGATGGAACTCCGCGTTTCAATCCATTCTTTATTCCAAAAATGATCGCTGATATTTGCAGTGGTCATATTTCGATGCGATTTGGTTTGCGTGGTCCGAACTTTACAACAGTTTCTGCTTGCGCATCTTCAACCAACGCATTAATTGATGCATTCAATTACATTCGCTTAGGAAAAGCAATTGCTATTGTAACCGGTGGAAGTGAAGCAGCGATAAACGAAAGTGGAATTGGTGGATTTAATGCCTGCATGGCCATGAGTACACGTAACGATGATCCCGCATCTGCATCTCGTCCTTACGATAAAGATCGCGATGGATTTGTATTAGGCGAGGGCTCGGGCGCAATTATCCTTGAAGAATTAGAACATGCATTAAAGCGTGGTGCAAAAATTTATGCCGAGATCATTGGCGGAGGTATGAGTGCCGATGCGCATCATATCACAGCACCACATCCGGAAGGATTGGGCGCAAAATTGGTAATGCAACGTGCGTTGAATGATGCAGGAATTTCTCCAAACGAAATTGATTATATCAACACACACGGAACAAGTACGCCTTTAGGTGATACCGCTGAATTAAAAGCGATAAAGAATATTTTCGGAGATCACGCTTACAAGATCAATATCAGTTCTACAAAAAGTATGACAGGTCATTTATTAGGCGCTGCAGGTGCTATTGAAGGAATTGCTACGATCTTAGCGGTGAAGAATAATATTATCCCCCCAACTATCAATATTGGAAATTTAGATCCTGAAATTGATACCAAATTGAATTTAACTCCAAATAAAATGCAACAACGCGAAGTTCGCGCTGCAATTAGCAATACATTTGGTTTTGGTGGCCACAACGCGGCCATCGTTATTAAAAAATATAAATAATTTTTTTAAGGCTTGATCAGGAAACTCATACCTCTTGTTTCGTTCAGGTCGGGCCCCGATAAAAAATTATATACTTCCCTTAAGAATATCACCGGCCTTAGCGTAAAGAATCTGCAATTATACAAGCAGGCTTTTATTCACAGCAGCAGCAATGTAAAAGGTACGGTCTTGCATAATAACGAACGTTTGGAATTTTTGGGCGATGCCATTTTAGGTGCGATCATTGGCGAATATCTATTTAAAAAATATCCCAATAAGGATGAGGGATTCTTAACTCAGTTAAGAAGTAAAATAGTGAATCGAAAAAATCTTCATGAGCTGGCATTGAAATTTGGGCTTAATAATTTTTTAAAGACCAATCTCTCCAAAAAAGATAAATTAAAATCAAGTGCTCATGGAGATGCGTTCGAAGCCTTGATAGGCGCGCTTTACCTGGATCTTGGATACGAGCAAACTCAAAAATTTGTGATCAATAAGATCGTAAAACTTCACATGAACATGGAAGAACTTTTAAATTCAGATTCAGATTTTAAGAGTATGTTACAGATCTACTGCCAAAAAAATAAATTGGAGTTGAAGTACGATTGGGTAGAAAAAAACGATACAGGACAAGGAAAATATTATGTGGTGAACGTAGTGATCAATGGAAAAGCATACGAAGGCTTTGAACATTACAGCAAAAAAGTGGCCGAGCAAAAAGCGGCCGAAATAGCACTTAGCGAGATCAACCGTGGCTAAACATATTTTACATAACGATGCCAACCTGTTCGATTTTGTACTTATCGGAATTGCAAGTGGTGAGGATCAGTATGTGATCATAAATAATATCAACCAAGCTTTGAACATTGATCTTGCTCTAGGTCAAAATTTACGTTCTGCTTCAAAGAACTCCGATCTTTTTGAATTTTCGGTTTATACTTATCTTGATGAGGAATTAGGACTTGAATACTTTGTGGTCCCCAATAAAAGTAATTTCAAGCCTAAGCAAAAAACCGGACCTGCTTACGACCTTTTTGCTGAATCCAAGCAGGTGATAGAGCAAAGCATTTTGTTAATAAACGAACTTCCTCACACCAACTATTTCCTGCTTTTAAAGGGCGATAGTGCTATTCATGAGCAATATGAAGTATTCAAACTCCTTAGACAGATAGAGTGTATAGAGCAAGTACATGAGGTAATTCCCGATAAACTTCAGAGCAAGAACAACCTGATATTTTGAGGAGAAATGGTCTAAAATTAATCTATAAAAAAGACCATTTTATCTAAAAAAAACATATATTTGCTGGTTTACGACTAAGCATGAAAAATTTATTTATTTTCCTATTTTTTGTTGTTTTGTGCAATGCAAATGCGCAAACAAAAGGTGATGGTTCATACAAAGATCTTGTAATGGAAGGTAATTACCTTTCGTTGGAAGAAAACTATAACATGGCATTGCAAAATTACATGCAAGCATATGCGATGGATTCAACCAGCGGTTTGTTGAATTACAACATTGGTGTATGTTATCTTAATACACTTACCACAAAATTTAAAGCTGAGTATTATCTTGAACACGCTGTTAAAAAAGTTAGCAATAAATGTGTGATCGATGATCCTATGGAAAAGTCGGCTCCGCCTTTGGCACATTATTATTACGGACAAGCACTTCACCTCAATTATAAATTTGATGAGGAATTAAAACAATACGAAGCATTTGAGAAATATGTGAATACAAAGGATAAAGAATGGAAAAAAACAATTTCGCGAGATAAAGACATTTGCGCTTTTGCAAAAACTCAAATGCAAGCGCCCTTGAATGTTCAAATTGTTGGTCTTGGAGATAGCGTTAATAGTCAATACCCTGATTACAGTCCAGCCTTAAGCGCCGATGAGCGTATGCTTATTTTTACAACACGCCGACCAACTACAACCGGTGGAATGAAAGATGATAATGGTAATTACTACGAAGATGTTGTTGTATCGTATAAAGATGATGCAGGAAATTGGTCATCGCCTCGTTCACTTTCTGAAAGCATCAACGGTAATGGAATGGATGCAGCCATTAATATCACGCCTGATGGACAAACCTTGATCCTTTACCGCGATGGTGGTGATGGTATGGGCGGAAATATTTATTACAGCACATTTGATGGCGCAGATTGGAGTCCGATAAAAGATTTTGGTTCGGATGTCAATACAAAATTCCAAGAAACTCACGCCTGTTTAAGTGCAGATGGCAACGTACTAATTTTTGTTTCTAATCGCTCAGGTGGTTATGGAGGAAGAGATCTTTACCGTTGTGTGAAATTGCCAACAGGTAATTGGAGCAAAGCCCTGAACATGGGCCCTGTGATCAATACCGAATATGATGAGGATGGCGCATTTATTCATCCTGATGGAAGAACATTCTTCTTTACATCAAACGGACACAAGACCATGGGCGGTTTTGATATCATGTTCGCAACATTAGATGAGAATAATCAATTTTCGGATGTGCAAAATATGGGTTATCCAATTAATACAACCGATGATGATGTATTTTATGTAACATCACCTGATGGCAAACGTGGTTATTTCTCTTCGGCAAAAGATGGTGGCTTAGGAGAAAAGGATCTTTACATGGCTTCAATGCCTGAGGCTAAAGAAAAACCATTGGCTTTGTTTAAAGGACAAATTGTTCCCGCGCCCGGCGAAAAATTACCTGAGGATCTTGTGATCATTGTAAAAGATAAAGAAACCGGCGAGATCATTGGAACTTATCGTCCAAAACAAAACGGAACATTTACAACCATCTTACCTCCGGGTCGTGAGTATACATTCTCATATCAAGCACCAAAAGGAAATGAGTTCTACAGCGAAGATGTTTTTGTAAGCAACGATATTTCTTATAAAGAGATCAAAAGAGAAGTTGCTTTAGAGCCTGTAACATTGTTAGGTACAGTAAAAGCAAAATCAAATGCGCTATTGTTGAATTTGGTGGTGATGGATAATGCCAAGAACAAAAAACCAATTGAGAACGCTAAACTTACAGTTACAGGATCGGATGGAAAAGTACATGAGTATTCTACAAACGCTAGCGGTCGCCACGATAATTTACCTTTAGCACTTGACGTGGATTATAAAATAATTGCAGAAGCAAACGGTACAAAAAGTGAAATGGTTACTATGAGTACCAAGGGTATAAAACCTCCAAAGATATTCTCGCAAACATTGTTCATAGAAAAACCCGTTGTTGCACCAAAAGGAGAATATAGTCTTGAAGTTTTGGTTCGTAATAAGAAAAAGAAACCAATTAAGAACGCGAATGTAACCTTGGTAGATGCTAACGGCAGTAAATTTGAAGGAACTACCGATGATAATGGAATGTTAAAGAACATCCCAATTGATTCTGACCTTAAATATGAATTATCAGCTAACATTGATAATAAAGTTTCTGATAAACTAGGATTCAACACAAATAAATTAAAGTCTAAAACTGTTCTTAAGAAAACATTGGTGATCGATCAAAGCACAACTGCTGCGGTTGCTGTTGCTGATAATGTTGCCCCTGAAGGCGAGTACCAATTCTTCTTTAAATATGGTCGCACTAAGATCGATGAGAGCGCAGAGGACTGGAAGAATTTTGTGAATAAAGTGGCTGATCTGAGTAAGCAAAAAGCCATTACATTAGATGTATATTCAAGCGCATCAC
This sequence comes from Sphingobacteriaceae bacterium, assembly GCA_023251775.1. GTDB lineage: Bacteria > Bacteroidota > Bacteroidia > B-17B0 > Aurantibacillaceae > Aurantibacillus. The sequence goes on from JAHEYC010000002.1 coordinate 7,454, forward strand.
GTGTTCCAACACGCGCACGCGGTAATAATAAAGGATTGGCGTCTTCAAGAGCCAAGAAAACAGTTGAGAAGTTAACTGACGCTATTAATGCTGCAGGTGGAAATGCCTCAAATATCACATTTAAACGCCGTTCTAAGGTAAATGGTCCGCGTTACAACAACGACCCTCGAAAACGCAAGAAATACGAGCCTTATCAATATGTGAAGGCCAAAGTATTCTAAACTTTATAAAACACCGAGAACTCCGCTCGGTGTTTTTGTTTTTAGTAAATTAGCGGTTCGGTGGCAAACACAAAAGATAATTCAGAATGGTTCAAGGATTGGTTCAACTCTCCTTATTATCACTTGCTGTATAATAATAGAAATACTTCCGAGGCCAATCTATTTATTGACAAGTTGGCAATGCATTTAAAATTAAAAAAAGAGGCTGCTGTTTGGGATCTTGCTTGCGGCAAAGGACGTCATTCTATTAAATTAAATGAGTTAGGATATAATGTTGTTGGGACCGATCTTTCGCAAGAAAGCATAGAAGAGGCGAGCACATTTTCGAACAAAACGCTCGATTTTTTTGTTCACGATATGCGTACACCCTTTCGCATTAATTATTTTGATGCCGTATTGAATTTATTCACCAGCATTGGATATTTTAGCGATAAGCGCGATAATTTTGCCGTATTTCAAAATGTATACAATGCTTTGAAACCTCAAGGAATATTTGTTATCGATTTTTTTAATGCAGCAAAAGTAAAAAGTTGCTTAATTGCCGTTGCCGAAGAAAAGCGTGGCGACCTCATGTTCACTATTTCAAAACGTTTGGAAGGAGATAAAATAATTAAGAATATAAAGGTTAATGATAAAGGTAAACACTTTAACTTTGAAGAAAATGTTTGGATGTATACCTTGCCTGATCTTATGAATTACGCTGCAAAAGCCGGTTTTGTTTTGAAAGAAACATTTGGGAATTATAACTTAGATAAATTTGACGAACAAAATTCAGATCGTTTAATAGTAATATTTAGCAAGTAATGAACTCAATAGAATCCATATTAGCTTTATCCTTGCCTGTGATCATCACCGGTGTTTTTGCGTTATATTTTAAACTTAACCAAGCACTTTTTAAATTGGTATTAGCGTTCAGTGCAGCTTATCTTTTTTCAACTACCATTATGCATTTACTACCAGAAGCATATGGTTCAAATAATTTTAAGCTCGTGGGCTTGTTCATTGTGGTTGGATTTTCGGTTCAATTACTCATAGAAAATTTAAGTGCGGGTTTAGAACATGGTCACAGCCATCATCACAGCGATGTTTGTACAAAGCATTTTCCTTATGGTATCATCATTGGTTTATTGATCCATTCGTTTTTAGAAGGATTACCTGTTTACCATAGCGATGCTGCGGATATTAGTCAGCCCGGACACAGTAATCAACAATTGATATTTGGTTTGGTAATTCATAATATTCCAATTTCATTTTTATTTGTTGCTTTACTAAAAGATCATGGCGTAAAATGGATGAGTATTATTTTCTTTCTCGTCCTTTTTTCGATGATGGCGCCTTTAGGATTTTTGTTCAGCTACCTTGTGCATACGTTCCAATTCATGCAGGTAATGTCGTACCAATATATTGCCGATGCAATTGTGATTGGAATATTTCTTTTCATCTCAACGGCCATTTTATTTGAAACAGGCGACGATCATAAATATTCTCCAACTAAGATCATTTCTATGGTGCTTGGAATTGTTTTAGCATTTATTTTAAGTTAATGAGCGTAAAAACTTTATTTGTTGATGTGATCGTCCCCTTAAGCGTGCCCAATAAATACACGTACAGGGTTCCGGTTCCATTAAATGATGAAGTGCAATTAGGAAAACGCGTCCTCGTGCAATTCGGTCGCACAAAGATCTATACCGGCATTATTTACAATATTCACGAGCAAGCGCCAACGCAATATCAAGCAAAATATATTGAATCGGTGATCGACGATTTTCCTGTGGTGAATGAACAACAATTACAGTTTTGGGATTGGATAGCCAATTATTATTGCGCAAACCCCGGTGATGTGATGAATGCGGCTCTTCCCGCAGGATTAAAACTAAGCAGCACTTCACACGTTCAAATAAACCCTGCTTTTAGTTTTGATGAGATCGATCATGATCATTTTACCGATAAAGAACATCAGGTTATCGAGATCCTGCACGCAAATCCAAATATCAGTTTGGAAGAATTAGCGGAGCATTTAAAAATAAAAAGTATTCATGCGCTCATCAATAAACTGCTTAAAAAAAATGCTGTTGAAATTTATGAAGAAGTAAAAGACAGATACAAACCAAAGATCGTTCCTTATATAAAGCTCAATGCCGACTATGAAGACGAAACTAAACTTCATGAACTAATTGATAAACTCGAGAAGAAAGCATTCAAGCAAGCTGAAGCCTTACTTTGTTTTTTGCAATTTAAACTAAATAAAAGTTTAAGTGAGGATGGTTGGATCCGAAAAAGCGAGATAAGCAAACGTTCAGAGGTTGCTGCCATAAATGCACTTGTAAAAAAGAAAGTGTTGGACGAACAAGAAGTAGAAATTGATCGTATTCTTTTTGGAAAAGGAAGAAACGAAAATAAGCAATTATCTGCATCGCAACAAAAAGCTTTTGATGAAATTAATTCGGCCTTTGATCAGCATAAGATCACATTATTAAAAGGTGTTACAGGCAGCGGAAAGACAGAAGTTTACATCAAACTTATTCAACAAACCATCGATAACGGAAAGCAAGCCTTATATCTTGTTCCCGAAATTGCATTGACAACCCAGCTGATCACTAGGCTGCGCGCGGTTTTTGGAGAAGTTGTTGGAGTTTATCATTCGCGATTTAGTGAGAATGAACGCGTTGAGATCTGGAATACTATTTTAACCGGACAAAGCAAAACTTCTGATTCACACTATAAAATTATTTTAGGGGCACGATCTGGATTGTTTTTGCCATTTAAAAATTTAGGATTGATCATCATCGACGAAGAGCATGATTTTTCGTTCAAACAAAGTTCACCCGCACCGCGTTATCACGCCCGCGATTCGGCCATTTATTTGGCTGCAAATTCAAAAGCAAATGTGTTATTAGGAACAGCAACACCAACGTTGGAAACATATCACAATGCAAAAACAAGTAAATATGCTTTGGTAGAATTAAAAAATGTTTTTACAGACACCGGCAAAGTTCCTATCGAGATCTGCAATATTCGAGAGCATGAAGACAGACGAAGCATGAAAGGAATATTAACGCCCATGTTATTTGATGCAGTAACAAATGCGTTAAAGAACAAACAACAAGTTATTTTATTTCAAAATCGCAGAGGTTTTGCGCCTTATACGCAATGTCATGTATGTGCGCATGTACCCTATTGTCAAAATTGCGATGTGCCTTTGATCTATCATAAATATCAAGATAAATTACTGTGCCATTATTGCGGGTATAATACCGATGTCCCGAAAACCTGCGTGGCCTGCGGAAGTAACGATCTTAGATTCAAAGGCGCAGGAACCGAAAAAATTGAAGAGGAGATAGAATTATTATTTCCCGAAGCAAAAGTGGCGCGCATGGATCTGGACACAACGCGCAGCAAACATTCGCATAAGCAAATGATAGATGATTTTGAAAGCGGACAAACAAATATTCTAGTGGGAACTCAAATGGTAACCAAGGGATTGGATTTTGAGAATGTGAGTGTAGTTGGTGTTATCAATGTAGATTCCGTTCTAAATTTCCCTGATTTTAGAAGTTTTGAGAGGGCGTATCAGTTGCTCACTCAATTAAAAGGAAGAGCAGGAAGAAAAAATCATCCCGGAAAATTATTCATTCAAACCAATCAACCGCAACATCCTGTGCTTTTAAAATTACTGGAAGAAGATCAAGAACAATTTTATAAAGATCAGTTAGCAGAACGCGAACAATTTAATTATCCTCCTGTTTGCAGATTGATCGAATTAAATATTCTTTCAAAGGATACGGATGAATTAACTGAACTCTCAAATAAATTAGCTGCTGCGCTAAAGCAAGCGTTACAAAATAAAATTCTTGGTCCTGAATTCCCATTGATCGCAAAAATAAGGAACATGTACACCAAGCGCATCCTCATAAAACTCGATAAACAGGTTTCTGGAAAATGGATCCGCGAATTTTTGGCGTATAATATCACTCAACTGCATAGCGAACATCAAAAATGGAAATTCATAGTGCAGATAAATGTGGATCCTTTTTAAAGTAGTGCCGTTTTCTTCACCAAGTAGAATAGCGTTGAAGCAATAAAGATCAGTAAAAGAATATTCACAAGTTTCCCGCTACGCAAACCAAACAAAAAATCCCCAATTAAAAACGAAAGCGGAATGGAGTAGAACAACATGAGATTCACATAACCGGCTCCCGAAACAAAGAATAAAGGAATGATCAGCACAATGAACCAGAAGAAACAACTTTTGGCCTTTTGTTTTTTAACCGTATTTCCAAAACCACCAACCAATGAACTAATAATGCTGAATACAAATAAAAGAAAGATTGCTATGAGAAAGGGAAGAAGATCTAGATTAAGAGAAGGCTGTTTAAATGTGGCAAACATTTCGCCAAGACTTTCGAAAACATACCATTGATTAAAGCCAAACAAATAGCTTAAGCATTCGTAAATAAAAACAGGACAAGCAAATCCAATGATGATCATCACAAATTCGCGCCAATTAAATGGTCGTAGTATTGTTAGCGAAATAAAAATGAAAGGGAAAAGAAAGATGTTGGCGATGTTGAGGTAAAGTGCCGCCGATAAAAAAAAACAAGCATTGAATATCTGACTTAATACCTGATCTTTTCTGTACGTATTGAAGATCTGATAAAGCGAATACAGAATGATGATATTGCTTAAAAGATAAAGCGAGATCCTATCCTTATTAAGCACAAGGCAATTGATCACAAAAAAAACCAGAACCGGAAAATAATTCAGTTTCTCGGTTATTTCTTCATTAGAAACAATAAGCGCCACCACCGCAAGTCCGGCGATCAATAAAAAATGGTTCACCAAAAGGATGATAACAGGCGATTGAATTTGGGCAGCTAAATAGTTGTAAAAAATGTTGGGATAAAAGGAAAGATCGGTGCTTTTTTGGATGAAAAATGAGAGCGAAAAAACGAGGAGATAGATGATGAGCAGAACGGTTATACTGCCTCTGAAACCCTTATTAAACCTGTTAGCAAGCACGATTTTTTTAATTAAAATCTTTTACTATATTTGTTGCAGTAAACTTAAAACTAATAATCTTATTTAAATAATTTTGTTATGAAGACATTAATGATAACCTGGACAGATATTTTTGAAGGAACAGCTTCAGTATTCCAATGGATATTCAGAGGAATGAAATCTTTAGGTCAGGGACCAAATATTTTTATCAGCGGTTTTATTATTATCCTCTTAGCATATTGGTGTATGCGAATTATTCGCTACAAAAAAGAAGCAGCGCGTAACGGCACATTAGAATAATTCTTCTAACCCTTAGAGTAATATTTTTAAACCCTTTGTAAATACAAAGGGTTTTTTGTTTCTAGCTTATTTCAATCACGTTCCTTACCATTAATGTATAGCATGTAAACTCATTAATTTAATCCCAAAACTGCAAAAGAACGAATTAACTCAAAGAAGCGGTAGTTAACTGAATATCAGTGTATTTAAATACTTGTAAGTATTAGCTAAAAAACCTATATTTGCATCCCTTTTTCAGAGGAACAGGCGAATATGGGGAGAACGAAGTACATAATAAATACGGGAGGCTTGTCTGTTGGTAATCACGAATTTGAGTTCGAAGTTACCGGTAAGTTCTTTAAAGAACATGAAGCATCAGAAATAAATGATGTAAATGTAGCGGTGAAAGCCGTGGTATTGAAACAAAACAACGCTATGCAGATCGATTTTGAGATCGAAGGCACAGTTGGCGTTGATTGCGACAGATGTTTGAAAGCATTTGATATTCCGATCTCGGCAAAAGAGAAATTGGTGATCAAATCAGGAAACCCTGACGACAGTACCGATGAGATAATGGCAGTGCCCGAAGGCGAAACCGCTTTAAATGTTACTCAGTATATTTACGAGTATATTTTAACCGCAGTACCCGCGCGAAAAGTGCCATGTGAAATAGATAAGAAGCTTTTTAAATGTGATAACAACATGCTAAAGAAGCTTAACGAGAATAGCGGTCCCGAAGACAAAGAAGAAACAAATCCCATTTGGGAAAAACTAAATAAGATCAAGTTAAACAAGAATTAAAATAAGAAACCATGCCAAATCCAAAACGAAAACTATCGAGGTCGCGCAGAGATTCGCGCCGTGCTACATATAAAGCACCAAGTATGACCATCACAAAAGATCCTGTAACCGGCGAAGCACATTTGATGCACCGCGCCTACTGGTTTGAAGGAAAACTATATTACAAAGGAAAAGTAGTAATGGAAAAAGCTACAGCCTAAGAGGTTAACACGTATTAGAAAGCGGCATTTTTGCCGCTTTTTTTATGAACCTATACCTCTAAACAGTTAATAACAATTCTTACGTATTTTCGGGGATATTTGCTACTTTTCCACTTTCGTTTTACAATTGTAAAATGACGAGTTTTAAGAATTTTTATTTATGAAAATTGGACTTGATATAATGGGAGGTGATTTCGCACCAAAAAATTGTTTGGATGGTGCTATCCTAGCTCTCAAAGAACTTCCTCCGGAAGTAAAGATCGTTCTGATAGGCGATAAAGATCAAGCTCAAAAATATTTGACCGAGAAAAAAGTAGACCCCGACAAGTTTGAGTATGTTCATACCAAAGAGGTTATCGAAATGTCTGAACATCCTACAAAAGCATTTTCTCAAAAACCACAAAGTAGCATTGCTGTTGGATTTAAATTATTAAAGGAACAACAGATCGACGCGTTTGGAAGCGCCGGAAATACCGGAGCCATGCTCGTTGGCTCAATGTTCTCGGTTAAAGCTATTCCCGGAGTTATTCGTCCTTGCATCACTACAATTCTGCCAAAGCTTAATGGCGGTTATGGAATTATGTTAGATGTTGGCACCAATGCCGATTGTAAGCCTGATGCACTTTATCAATTTGGTATTCTTGGTTCAATTTATGCTAAAGAAATTTATAAGATCAATGATCCAAAAGTTGGATTACTGAATATTGGCGAAGAACCTGAAAAGGGAAATCTTGTAGCGCAATCAGCTTACAATTTAATGAAAGAAACAAAAGATTTTAATTTCATTGGGAATGTTGAAGGTCGCGATCTTTTTGGAGATAAAGTGGATGTAATTGTATGCGATGGATTTGTAGGAAATGTCGTATTAAAAATGGCGGAATCTTTTTACAGGGTAGCATTAAAACGTAAACTCAACGATGAGTATTTTGATAGGTTTAATTACGAGTTATATGGAGGCACGCCGATCTTAGGTATCAATTCAACAGTGATGATCAGTCATGGTATCTCAAGTCCTTTGGCATTTAAAAATATGATCGTGTTATCCAAAGATGTTGTGGAAGCGCGATTGAGTGAAAAAATAACTACTCAGTTTAATTAATATGAAAGCTGCTATTACTGCCATTGGTGGATTTCTTCCGGATAATATTGTTACCAATTTTGATTTTGAAAAGATCTTAGATACAACCGATGAGTGGATAACTACTCGCACCGGAATTAAACAGCGACACATCGAGAACGACCCTGCCAAAGCAACATCTGATATGGGTGCTAAAGCTGTTGAAGAGCTTTGTAAAAAAAGAGGAATTTCACCTGAAGAAATAGATCTGCTTATTGTTGCAACCGTAACTCCCGATATGGTTTTTCCGGCAACTGCTAATCTTATTTGTTCTAAAGTGGGCGCTAAAAACGCTTGGGGATTTGATCTTGGTGCTGCATGCTCAGGATTTATTTATGGATTAGCAACCGGCGCGCAATTTATCGAAACCGGGCGTTACAAAAAAGTAGTGATCGTTGGTGCTGATATGATGAGCCGCATTATTGATTATACTGATAGAACAACCTGCGTGATATTTGGTGATGGAGCAGGCGCTGTTCTTTTAGAAGCAAGCAAAGATGATAATGGTATCCAAGATTTTATTTTGCATAGCGACGGAAATGGCGCAGTGCATTTGCATATGAAAGCGGGTGGATCACTTTTGCCACCTTCGCATGATACAGTGAATGATCGTAAACATTTTGTACATCAAGAAGGTCAGGCTGTTTTTAAACACGCCGTATATAACATGGCTGAGGTGAGCGCAAAAATGATGGAGAAAAGTAAATTAACCGCAAACGACATTACATGGTTGGTTCCGCATCAGGCAAACAAACGTATCATTGAAGCAACTTCATCGCGCATGGGAATTAGTACCGATAAAGTAATGATGAATATTGAGAAGTATGGCAACACCACAGCCGGCACTCTTCCACTTCTTTTATGGGATTACGAAAAAAGGTTAAAAGCCGGCGACAATCTTATACTTTCCGCATTTGGCGGGGGCTTTACCTGGGGTTCGATGTTTATCAAATGGGCTTACGACGGAAGCAAGAGCGGCAAATAGCTGTTAAAAAAACCAAATAAAAAAAGTTTAGCACAGCATTTGAATTGTACTTGATATCAAACTAAAAAACAAAACACATGAAAAAAATTCTATCACTAACATTCCTTTTAGTAGTCATCGGAATTAAAGCACAAAACAACTTAGTTGTTTTTTCAGAGAACGGAGAAAAATTCTTTCTTATCATTAATGGCGTAAAACAAAATCTGGAATCGGAAACCAATGTAAAAGTTGTTGATCTGATACAGCCAACGTACAAAGCAAAAATTGTGTTTGAAGACAAATCTAAAGGTGTTGTTGATCAAAATATTTATTTTATGCAAGGTGGCGAACCGGTAAAGAATTACGAATTTGTATTTAGCGTTGGTGTAAAGAAAAAGGGCGGATATAAAGCTCGTCCTGTAAGTGCTGTTGCTATTGGTCCGCAAACAAAAGCAAACAACGATCAAACCGTTGTGCATTACAGCACCACAGAACCAACATCAAGTAATAATAATGTAGTGAGCGATGGAAATGGCTCGAGTACAATTAATGTGGCTGATGATGGTGGTAACGGAAATTCAAACACAAATGTTAAGGTAGATCAAACGGTTACTGAAACCAAAGTAAATACCGACAATACAAAAGTGGATGTGAACGTGAATGGTTTAGGTGTGAATATAAATATCACCGATAATACAGGTGGAAAAGGAGGAAGTACAACCACCACTTCACAAACGGTAACAACAACTTCAACTACAAAAGCATCAGGTACAACAAAAACTTCTGCAACAACTTCAGCAAAAACAAAACCGGTGGTTGACGGATACGAAAAAAGCAGTACTACAACAGCTTCTTCCGGTTGCACAACTCCAATGAATGATGCCGATTTTGATGGCGCTAAAGAATCAATTAATACGGGTGGAATAGATGATACTAAACTCAAAATAGCGAAGCAAATAGTTGATGCGAATTGCATGTCGACAAACCAGGTAAAAGAAATGATAGAGCTGCTAAGTTTTGAGCAAGCAAAATTAGATCTCGCAAAACATGGATACAACAAAGTAACTGATAAGAAAAATTATTATAAAATAAATGAGGCCTTAACTTTCGAATCCTCAAAGGTTGAACTTGATAATTATATTCAGAAGTCGAAAAAAGCTTCGGTGAAGTAAGAGGGCTTAAAAAACGTCGGTAGCTTATAAACTGACGAATATCATTCCCTGTAAGTTTCTTTAAACCCCGCTCAGATCCTTATTTGACGGGGTTTTTAGCGTTTTACAAATTTTGACCTAATAATATTTAATGACAATAAAATGACACAACAAAGCCTTCAATTCGCTAACTTTACGCGCAATTGCAAAACTTTAAGGTCATATCTTTCAATCATCAAAATCTACCTTTAGAATTGGTAGGAAAATTGCATTTGGATGAGTACACACAAGCAACACTTTTAGGGCCGGTAAGAGCTAATTTTCAGTTTGATGAATTAATGTTCTTAAGCACATGTAATCGTGTTGAGATCTATGTTCGCACAGATAATGAGATCTCGGATTATGTTCTTGAAAAGATCATTTCTACAATAAATCCTACGCTTCCTAAAAGCGTTAGTGATCAACTCGCTTCAGCAGTAACTATACTAAAAGATGAAGCCGCAGTGAGTCATGTTTTCAAAGTGGCCTCTTCATTAAATTCATTAGTTGTTGGCGAAAGAGAGATCATCACCCAATTGCGTAAAGCGTATGATCTATGCAACTCCATGGGATTAACCGGCGATTTTATTCGCATTTTGGTTAAGCAAACCATTGAAACTGCTAAACAAGTTTTTACAGAAACACATATTGCAAAAAATCCCGTGTCGGTTGTGTCATTAGCATATCGTCAGTTACGCGATCTTGGAATTAAAACCGATGCACGTGTATTGATCATTGGTGCAGGTGAAACCAATACCAAAATGGCTAACTATCTTCAAAAACATAAGTTCGCCAACTTTACTGTATTTAATCGTACGTTAAGCAAAGCACAAGACCTTGCATTAGTTTTAAACGGAACTGCACGATCGCTTAGCGATCTTAAAGCATATGATAAGGGTTTTGACGTGTTGATCATTTGTACATCAGCTTCTCACCCTATCATTACAAAAGATATTTACCGTTCATTACTTCAAAACGAAACCAATAAAAAAGTATTGATCGATCTTTCTATTCCCGCAGGAATTGAAGCAGATGTTGTGAAAGAATTCCCTTCGTTCTATATTGATGTGAATTCGTTGAAAGAACAAGCCGAAGTGAATATGAATTCGCGTCTATCGGAAATGAATAAATGCGAAGAGATCATTAATTTTAAATTGGAAGAATTTAAACGTTTGCAAAAAGAACGCAGAGTAGAGCTTGCTTTTGGTGAGATCCCAAAACAAGTGCGTGCCATTAAAGATGTGGCAATAACGGAGGTTTTTGCAAAGGAGATAAGTGAGTTGGATACCAATAGTAAAGAAGTACTTGATAAAGTAATTGGATACATCGAGAAAAAATATAATGCTGTGGCAATGAAAACAGCAAAAGATGTATTTCTTAAGGATGAAAATTAATTCCTTACTTTTGTTTCAGATAAATTCATGAAAAAGATCATCATAGGCACCCGTGGCAGCGATCTAGCATTGTGGCAAGCAAACTATACCAAAGAATTATTGGAAGGAAAGGGTTGCGAGGTTGAGTTAAAGATCATTGAGACAAGCGGAGACAAAAGCCAGGAGTGGAATACAAGTTTTGATAAACTCGAAGGAAAAGGTTTTTTTACAAAGGAATTAGAAGATGCGTTATTAAAAAAGGAAATTGATCTTGCAGTGCACTCGCATAAAGATCTACTCACAACGAATCCTGAAGGCTTAATAATTGCCGGAGTATCAAAACGTGGAAATCCAAGTGAATTATTACTCGTTAAAAAAAGTTCTGTCGATGCCGATAAACAATTCTCGCTAAAAAAAGGAGCAATTGTTGGAACTTCTTCGGCAAGAAGAAAATCACAATTACTTGCGTTCAGACCCGATGTAAAAACACAAGACCTGAGAGGAAACGTTCCAACGCGCATAAAAAAATTAAAAGATGGGGATCTGGATGCAATTTTAATTGCTTTGGCTGGTCCTGAGCGTTTGGAATTAGATCTCAACGAATTTCACGAAGAAGTATTAGATCCAAAAGTTTTTGTACCTGCACCCGCACAAGCGGTTTTAGCTTGGCAAATTCGTGAGGACGATGATGATCTGTTCAATAAGTTTGATGATCTTACTGATATTGATGTACAAACACAAGTGCGTATTGAACGTGGTGTTTTGAATTTAATGGATGGGGGTTGTCAATTACCCTTGGGAGTTTATGTAGATACTGAATTTGATCACGAGGATCGTCCTGTCTTTCATACGTATGTGAGCATTGCCAAAAAATGGGACGAACAACCTGTTCAATTATATATTGCAACAGGAAATTCGGAAGACCTGTCTGAAAGGATTGTGAACCATTTCAATAATTTAAAAGCACAAAAGGTATTTGTATCAAAGGATTTCAGAGATCATGATTATTTACCAAGAGCTTTAGGGAAATTAAAATTTGAGGTCGTTGGAAAAAGCCTGATCGAATTCAAAGAAATTAAAATACGATTACTGCCTGTTACCGAATGGATCTTTTTTAGCAGTAAACACGCTGTGAGATTTTTCTTTAATCAAAAACCTGCTATTGGGAAAGTAAAATTTGGATGTATCGGCGCTTCAACGTCTGCAGAGTTAAGATCATTTGGACATAGAGCTGAATTCATTGGTCAGGGAACCGACACAAAATTAATTGGAAAACAATTTGCATCAAAGGTTGGAAGCAGTAAAGTGCTTTTTCCAATTGCAAAAGATAGTATGCGCACTGTGCAATGGCAAATGCCTAAAGCTGATAATGCCATTGATCTGAATATTTATTTTACGGTAAAACATAGTATTGAAGTAGATGATACATTTAATATTTTAGTTTTCACAAGTCCGAGCAATGTAGAGGCTTTCTTCGAAAAAAATAAACCAAAGCCTCACCAAAAAATTATTGCGATGGGCGATGCTACCGAGCATGCTTTGAAAAAATTAAAAATGAAAGACATTACTAAGCCCGCTTCATTTGATGATCTTGGACTTGTTCAAGCAATTTTGGGGAGATCCGTTTAATAGCGAGACGTAATGGAACGCGGATGACGCGAATTTTTATGATCTTCGCTGATCTGTAAAGCAAGGGCTTCATTGGCTCTGATCCGCGCTAATCATAAGCAATCCGCGTCATCCGCGTGCCATTGATTACCCCAAAACCCCTTTATTTTTAGCCCAATTCCCCCTAAACTACTGATAGAA
>JAHEYC010000002.1:20415-83708 GCA_023251775.1 Sphingobacteriaceae bacterium
GGCGGGGGCACGCCCAAATTTTAATTAACTCATAATCTTTACCCTAAAATATCCCAAATTTTAGCCCAATTCCCCCTAAACTACTGATAGAGAGCCTTTAAATACTGGTTTTATAGCAAAATAGTTGTATCTTTGCGCGCTTAAATAAGTACATAATGCCTCAAATTAGGAACATCGCTATTATTGCCCACGTTGACCACGGAAAAACTACCCTTGTAGATAAGATCTTGCATACCTGTAAATTATTTCGCGATAACCAAGAAACAGGCGAACTCATTTTAGATAACAACGATCTTGAACGTGAACGCGGCATCACTATTTTAGCGAAAAATGTTTCGGTACAATATAAAGGAACTAAAATTAATATCATTGATACACCGGGCCACGCCGATTTTGGCGGAGAAGTTGAACGTGTGATGAACATGGCCGATGGTGTTATTTTATTGGTGGATGCGTTTGAAGGACCAATGCCTCAAACACGTTTTGTTTTGCAAAAAGCAATTTCGGCCGGAAAAAAAGCTGTGTTGGTTATTAATAAAGTTGATAAACCAAATTGTCGCCCCGATGAAGTGCATGATAATGTATTTGATCTGTTCTTTAATTTAGATGCAAGCGAAGATCAATTGGATTTTCCAACAGTGTATGGATCAAGCAAACATGGATGGATGGGTCCTGATTGGAAAAAACCAACTACAGATATTACGTATTTATTGGATGTTATTCTTGAAAAAATTCCTATCGCACCAAAACGTGAAGGAACTTTACAATTGCAAATTACATCTTTGGATTATTCATCATTTATCGGACGTATTGCTATTGGTCGTGTTTTCCGCGGCATCATTAAAGAAGGAATGCCGGTGAGTGTTGTAAAACGTGATGGGAAAATTCAAAAATCACGCATAAAAGAATTATTTATTTTCGACGGTTTAGGAAAAGTAAAAGTTGCGGAGGTTGAAACCGGCGATATTTGTGCCTTCACTGGTATTGAAGGTTTTGAAATTGGGGATACCATTGCTGATTTTGAAAATCCGGAAGGACTTCCAACAATGACCATCGATGAACCAACGATGAGTATGTTGTTTACCATTAACACTTCACCATTTTTTGGTAAAGATGGAAAATATGTAACCTCACGTCACTTACGCGATCGTTTATATAAAGAGTTAGAAAAGAATTTAGCCATGCGCATCGAAGAAACTGGTTCGCCTGATTCGTATTTGGTGTTTGGTAGAGGTATTTTGCACTTATCGGTTTTAATTGAGACCATGCGCAGAGAAGGATATGAATTACAAGTGGGACAACCTCAAGTGATCATTAAAGAAATTGATGGCGTAAAACATGAGCCAATAGAAGTATTGATAGTGGATGTGCCACAAGAATCATCAAGTAAAGTAATTGATCTTGTTACTCAACGTAAAGGTGATATGTTGATCATGGAACCAAAAGGTGATCTTATTCATATTGAATTCGCTATTCCAAGTAGAGGTATAATTGGTTTACGTAATAATATGTTAACCGCAACGCAAGGTGAAGCTATTATGGCGCATCGTTTTAAAGCGTTTGAACCTTGGAAAGGACCAATCCCTAGTCGTATTGCAGGTGTTCTATTAAGCAAAGAAAGAGGAACTTCGGTTGCATATAGCATTGATAAATTACAAGATCGCGGAAAATTCTTTATCGATCCGGGTGAGGAAATTTATCCAGGCATGATCGTGGGTGAGCATATTCGTCCTGATGACCTTGTAATTAATTTATGCGGCGAGAAAAAATTAACCAACATGCGCGCGAGTGGAACTGATGAAAAAACGCGTATTGCTCCAAAAGTGCGCTTTAGTTTGGAAGAAGCGATGGAATATATCCAACGTGATGAGTACGTTGAGATCACTCCAAATCACATTCGTATGCGTAAGATCATTTTAGATGAGAATGAGCGTAAGCGTGCAGAGAAATCGTTGGAGGCTCAATAATAAGCTTTAGAATTTTAAGAAAGAGAATTTAGTTTTAAGTTCTCTTTTTTTATGCTCAATACTTTCTTTGAACTTCTTTGCATCCTCGCTTTCAGGAAATAAAAGTTTATGACCCTCTGAGGTATTTATTGAATGCAATTCTGAATTGAGTTTTTTTGTTTCTTCAGTAAAATATGTATCCGAGAATTTTTCCCAAACATATTTAATAGCCTCGTCGTTTGGATGAGCAAGATCTTCTTTATAAAAACGATAGTCGCGAAGATCATCGATCACTAATTCGTAAGCGGGGAAATATTCTACGTCAAATTTCTTTTTTAATTCGTTGATGGCCAGAAGAAGAGTTGCTTTGCTGAGGTTATTTTCTTCAACCCCGTCTTTTAAATATTTAACGGGGGAAACGGTGAAAATGATCTTTAGTTTTGAATTGAAGTTTTGGAGTTTATCGATGAGGTCAGAAAGATCGCGAATGATGTCATTTACCGATAAAAGTGTTTTCTCAAAGGTATCTGAAGATTGTTTGTGGCAATTTGCAACCGTGATTTGATGTTCTTTATGAATGTACGAATAGGCTGTTCCAAGGGTTAAGATCAACACATCTGCTTCTTTTAAAAAATGATGGGCTTCGTTCTGCTTTTTAATTAATTCCGTTCTTAATTTATCTTTATCATTCTCAAAAATACTACTGTGATGAAGAAAGGATAAATAAATACCGTTGCGCTCTAAGATATAAGAAGTAACCTCTTTATCATTCTCCATAAATAACAACAAGGAGTGATAAATGCTTGAAGGATTAAAAAGGATGCCATTGGGATTAATGAGTGTGTTAAAATGGAATTTCTCTAATATGCTTCCAATTTCTTCAGCAAAACACGAACCGATCAACATTGTTTTTTGGTGGTGATCTATCTTAATTGCAGAAGATCTTGGCTTATAATTTAAATGGAATTGCATTATTTCTTTAACACGCTAAATTTTTTATCCAAAAAAGCTTTGGCGCTATCATAATTATTTTCAACAATGCCATCAAGTATAGCATCCTTTAATGCATTCTTTAAAATACCGATTTCTCTTCCTGGTTTTAAATTATACAAACTCATGATCTCTTCTCCGCCAATGGGTGGTTGCCAATTGCGAAGGTGATCTTTCTCTTCGATCTCGACCAGTTTTTTTCGCACGATCTCGAAGTTTTGCATATAGCGTTTTACTTTGTTCGGATTTTTGGTGGTGATATCCGCTTCACACAAAGCCATCAAGTCATCCACATCGTCGCCTGCTTCAAATAAAACCCGTCTTACAGCGCTATCCGTAACTTCTGTTTTTGCTAAAACAATGGGACGTAAATGTAATTGAACTAATTTTTGAACGTATTTCATTTTTTCATTCAAGGGCAATTTTAAATTCGCAAATATCTTTGGCACCATGCGCGAGCCTTTGTCTTCGTGTCCGTGAAACGTAAATCCTTTTCCCTCTTCAAAACGTTTTGTGGCTGGTTTTGCAATATCGTGCAAAATGGCGCTCCACCTGAGCCACAGGTCGTTTGTTTTTTTAGAAAGATTATCCAAAACTTCTAATGTATGGTAAAAATTATCTTTATGCGATAAACCTTTAATGGTATCAACGCCTTGCAATTTTACCATCTCCGGAAATATCAAATGCAATAAGCCTGTATCAAATAATAATTTAAATCCGTACGATGGTGTAGGGGAAAGAATAATTTTATTCAATTCATCTGTAATACGTTCTTTACTTACAATGTCGATGCGTTGTTTATTCTCGCTAATGGCTTTAAATGAATTTTCTTCAATAGTAAATCCTAATTGCGAAGCAAAACGGATTGCACGCATCATACGCAAAGGATCATCGCTATATGTAATAGCAGGATCAAGCGGTGTGCGAATGATCTTGTTTTCAATATCATTCATCCCATTAAATGGATCTAATAATTTTCCGAAATTTAGTTTGGAAACGCCAATTGCTAATGCGTTAATTGTAAAGTCCCTGCGCAATTGATCATCTCTCAAAGTTCCATTTTCAACAACGGGTTTGCGCGAATTACGATCATAACTTTCTTTTCGTGCGCCCACAAATTCTATTTCAAGATCTTTGAACTTAATTTGTGCAGTTCCAAAATTCTTGAAAATAGATAAGTGTGCATCGTCGCCTAATTTTTCTTTTACTTTTGTGGCCAGATCAATTCCTCTACCTACAGCAACAACATCTATATCTTTACTTTGTCGTTCTAAAAAAATATCGCGCACAAAACCGCCAATTAAATAAGCTTCCACGCCAAGTTCATCGGCACATTTGCTTATCAATTGATAAATGGGTTCGTTTAAAAACGCGAATTGCATAGGTTAAAGATAAGATTTTGCAAGGAAATGGGGAATTAGTCCTTCGACTTTAACCAGCTGAAACCAAGGGCTGTAAAGCTTAGCAGGCCTCCAAGCGCCATGAACATCACATTAAAACTACTGGCCTCCACTAATTTTGAGCAAGCGTAAGGACCAACGGTTTGCCCTGTGCTCCAAGCAATAGTTACAAGGGCTGCATATTGTCCGCGGTTCTTATTTGTAGCGCGTGCCGACCAATACGTATTCATAAAAGGCATAGAGGTTATTTCACCAACGGTGAGCATTAAGATCATAAAAATGGAAATAAGTTTTCCGGGAAGTGGTAATAGCAATAAGAGAAAAGCGATGGCGCATAACAAAGTTCCAAAAGAAATATAGATCATTACATGTCGTTTGCCTTCTAAAAAATTTATCAATACCATTTCTATTAATACGATCAACAATCCATTGAGCGCCATAATGAGTCCGATGTATTGCTCGCTTAAATGCAGACTGTCTCTAAAAAAACTTGGAACGGTTGAGAACATTTGGAAGAAACAAAAGCCAAAAAGTGCCACAAGAAAAACAAAGATCATGAAATATTTATCTTGGTAAACAGAACGTGTTACAGGTTGCAAAATTACTTCTTCAGTTTTAGTTTCCTTTGTAACCGGAATTGGTCGTAAAAAATAAAATAAACTTAAAGCTGCAAGAACGTTGGTAAGACCATCCACCCAAAATAAGAGTTGGTAACTGTAAGTTGCAATAACTCCTCCAATAGAAACACCAACTGCCCAACCTAAATTAATTGCCAATCTATTCAACGAATTAGAACGCGTACGATTTTCGGGTTTGCTGTAAACCGCTATGGCCGTGGCATTGGCGGGTCTAAAGGCCTCGTTGACCATACTTAAAATGAACGTGAACAAACAAATAAGCGGATACGATCGCATTTGTCCTAACACAATAAAAAATACACCGCCTAAAAGTAAAGTGATAAGTTGCACTTTATGAAATCCAATTTTATCGGTAAGTCGTCCGCCAAAAAAAGCGCCAACGATAGCGCCCATTCCCCATAATCCAACAACGGTTCCTGCTTCGCTTAATGTTCGGTCAACTCCTTTGCTGGTTAAATAAAGCGTCATAAATGGCAATACCATCGTTCCACTTCGATTAATAAGCATTATAATTGAAAGCAGCCAAGTTTCACGAGAGAGACCGGTAAAAGAAGATCTGTATAAATTTAAACCGCGTTTGAACATTCGTAAAATTTTAAACGGTTAAAATGCCGTTCACATCGGTTGTAAGTGTTTCGCTCATATAATTTAAAAAAGGACGCATGCTACGAAAAGTTTCGTTAACTAATTTAATAAAATTGGGACCTAATACTTCTTTATCTGTAAAGTCTTTAATGAGTAAGAATTGTTTGTAACGTAAAAGATCAATAGCGGGATCTTCGGCATTAAAACCTTTTGGTGTTGTTTTTATTTGGTCGCCGGTTAAAGTGCCGAAGTTTTTTATAAATGTTTTATTTTTTAAGATCTTTCGAAAAGATTTGGCATCAAAGGCAAATTCATCGCGAATACGTTTCAGATCTGCTGGTTCGGGTCCCCAAAAACCCCCGGCAATAAAGGAATTGCCCGGTTCAAGATGAAAATAGTACGAGCCTCTGCGAAGCTTGGTGGCTCTGCTAAAACTCCCTCCCCAATGGTTATTATAAGGTGTTTTATTTTTCGAGAAACGCACATCACGATAAATTCGGTGCAAACTTTTTTTTCCGCTTAAAGTTTCGATCACATCATGTTTATTCATTTGTGCTAATAATGCATCAGCAAATAATTCCACATGTTTTAGTTCTTGTAAATAGCGGTCTTTATGAGCATTGAACCAATCGCGATTATTATTTTTTTTGAGGAGCTTTAAAAAGTCGAAACTGCTTTTAGGAAGAAGAGGGTAGCTCATGATCCAAAGTTAGTAAAAAAGCATGGCATAAAGCCTAAGTTATGTATCTTTAAACGGATGAAAAAAGCACTAATTTTTATTTTCTTAACACTTGCTTTCACAACTTGCAGTGATAAAGTATGGGAAGGAAGATCTAACGATCATAAAAAATGGTTGAAGGCATTCCCAACATTAGAAAAGGCAAAGGGAATTGACTATGTTAATACCCAAGTGCGCGTTTTTGATATAAAGAAACATGAAGTGGTTGCTGATGTGGGTGGTTATGATGGAACGTATGTGAGTTTATATGGATTGTATACTGATAGTGTGAATTATATTGTGGAAGATCCCGACACAAGTGGCTTTAAGAATCTTCCATTTTTTATTTCGCATTTTGAGAAATTAAAAGGTTCGCCTTACACTTGCACTTATAAAACAGTAAAAGGCGATTATAAAAAAACAAATTTAAAACCTTCCAGTTGTGATAAGATACTTATAATTGAAGCCTTTCATCATTTTAGTGATCCGGTTTCGATGTTGAATGATATAAAAAAAGCGTTGAAGGATAAGGGTATTTTATTTATTGAGGAACCTCTTGCCGAGAAAACAAAGTTAAAAGGAAGTGAGCCGCGTTATTGCCGAAGAGATTTTTTAGCCCTGGTAGAAACAAATGGTTTCAAATTGGTGTACGAAGAAAAGAGTAGAGGAAGATTTATCATCTTCAAGTTTTTAAAAACAATTTAACCTAACAGATCACGAAGTTTTTCTTTTAATCCTGCCACTTCTGCTTCCAGAGCCAAAAGGCGAGCTTCTATATCACTGGATGAGCGACGCGCAGGTTCTTCGTGCGAACTACTATTCTCAGTTTCTACAGGTACTTCTCCAAGCAAATGAACAAAACGTGTTTCTTTTTGCCCGGCCATTCGCGGAAGTTCTTTTACAAAACCACTTCCATAAGTTCTTAATACGTCAAGTGCTTCGTGAACAGAGCCTAATGAACTGAATTCGTGTAAGCGACCTGAATTTGTATTTAATTCGCCCGGAGTTTGTGCACCGCGTAAAAGCAGCAAACAAATAATAGCTAATTGTCCTTCGGTTAAAGGATACACTGTTGTAAAATTGTGTTTGTATTTAGCAGTTCTAATACTTGCGCCAACGGCAGTAGAAACTAAACTTTGCGCTTTTAAACTATTAAGTGCATTCATCACAGTTTGTTCATCGTATTCAACTACGGGTTTGCGTGATGACTTTTGATTGCATGCAGCGGTGAGCGAATTCAATGTCATTGGATAATAATCCGGTGTGGCCACACTTTTTTCGATGAGTGATCCTAACACTCGTTGTTCAACCGCATTTAAAATTGGTAATTCCTTTGAATCGTCCATTTTATTTTGGAGCTAAATTCTTATTGACGATCTCTAATTTTGAAGTAGCATAGGGATCATCTTTTTTAATAGTTAAAGCTTCTTCGTAAGCAGTTTTTGCTTCACTCCAACGTTTCATTTTAAATAATTCATCTGCACGTTTAATAGCGGTTTTATATTTATCAACTCCAAAAACTGTTTGAGGTACTGATACTTTGCCATTTCCTTTTCCCATTTCTCCTTGGGGATCAGTAGATTCTGTTTCGTAGCTTAATTTTTTTGCTTCCTCTTCCTTCGCTTTTCGTTCGGCTTCTCTTTTATCGGCAATAGCTTTTGCTTCTGCCTCATCTTCTGCCTTAGCTTTTGCCAAACCTTCTTTTTGCTTACGTTCTTTCTCCTTTTTTTCTTCCGCTTTAGCTTTTGCATTTGCTAACTCATCGGCTTTAGCTTTGGCAGCTGCTTCTGCATTCTCTTTTTCTCGTTGCTTTCTTTTTTCTTCGTCGGCTTTAGCCGCGGCATCATCTTCGGCCTTCGATTTTGCTAAACCTTCTTTTTGTTTACGTTCTTTTTCTGCTTTGGCTTCTGCTTTGGCTTTTGCTGCTGCATCTGCTTCCGCTTGCGCTTTTGCATTGGCATCTTTTTCCTCCGCTGCTTTTTGAGCCGCAGCTGCTTTGTCGGCTGCAGCTTTGTCTCCTGCGGCTAATTTATCTGCGGCTGCCTTATCAGCTGCTGCTTTTTCGGCCGCTGCTTTTTTTGCTGCTTCTTCAGCGGCTTTAGCTTGAGCATCGGATTGATTCTTTAAACATTCCCCAACTTTTTGCAACTGGATACCGGGATATGTTTCAAAAGGGATCATGGCCATGGCTTCCTGGTATAATTTTTTGGCAAGCGGACAATCAGGTTTTGCCAATGCAACATCGCCGGCTTTGTTTGTACTACAAAATTTCTTTATGAGCGCATCTTCCGATTCATATATTTTCATTACTGTATTCAATCCGCCCTGTGTCACAATATCATCATGATCAAATACTTTTTTCTTTTGTTTGAATTCTACCAATACTAAAGGCTTTTCTAAACCCGAATAATCAATACCGGGATAAGCTCTTGCCATAATAAAACCGCCAATACTAAATGTTGGCTTCCAATTATCTTTTGCAAAATCGGCAGGAACATTGTTTGTATTCACCGAAAAACGTTTGGTATTAAAACCGGGATAAGAAACGGTAAGTAAGAATTCGCCATTTGGAGGAACATTAATTGTAAAATCACCTTGCCCATCTGATGTTGTTTGAGAGATGGTCTCATTGCCTTTTGTAAGTACAATTTTAGCTCCTCCTAAAGATTTTTCTTCTTTTTCATAAGTGCTGGTGAGTTTCCATGTGCGGATCTCCACATTACTGCTTAATTTTAAGCTCCAATCCTGGCACCAAAAAGTGAGACTAAATAGCAAGCCTGCCGTAATAAATATGGGTCTTTTCATCATAGCGAACGCCAAATTACATATTCTATATAACTATTAAAAGTCTATATGTATGGGATGTCGCAAAACAGGGTTTTTCACAGTCAAAAAGTGCACAGTAATTAACACATGATGAACATTTTAGCCAACCTGTTGATTACGTGTTGAATTAAAAGCTGTTATAAAACCCTAATTTAACCCTTTACTCACGTATACATTACTAAGCCATAACAAATTGGCACTAGTTTTGTTATGGTTACAGGTATATGCCTGCTTTTACCACACGCCGACACCATAAGCAGCAGCTAAGGTGGGATACGGTTTTTTGTTTTTGGGCATATTATTGGTTATAAATCATAAAGCCGGGTTAAGGGAACCCGGCTTTTTCTTTTCAATTCCCATTAAGCCACTAATTACACGAATTTTCTCTAAGAACGGCATTACTCAATATTACTCAAATCATTAGTGCAATAAATTTTATATATGAGAATTAGTGTTCAATTAGTGAAATTAGTGGCAAAAGAACCCACTGTTAAACCTTATATTTGCAGCCAAATTTATGTTCAAATTCATTGGGGCTATAGTAGGGTATTTTTTACTCGGACGGCATTTTTTTGGGATCATTATTGGTTTTGTAGTGGGATCGCTTGTTGATAGCTATGTTACTATTCAAGGCAAAATAAAGGCCGGAGCGAAACCGGAAGATATTTTCGAATATTATCGACAACATTCAAATCAAGGGAGAGGCGATTTTGCAACCATGCTTGTTACATTAGCAGCTGCAGTAATGCGCGCTGATGGAAAGGTATTAAAAAGCGAATTGGAATATTTGAAATCGTTTTTCACTCAGCAGTTTGGTCCGCAATTTACAAATGAGCATTTAAAAACCTTAAAACATTTTTTAGACGGTGGCACAATTCCTTTAGAACAAGTTTGCGCCGATATTCGTTTTAGAACTCAAGTGGAAGTTAGAATTCAATTATTGCATTTTTTATTTGGTATTGCAAGGGCCGATGGACATGTAGCAGAACAAGAATTGAATGTGATCCAAAATATTGCGCGATTGTTAGAGATCCCTAATTCCGATTTTGAAAGCGTGAAGAATATGTTTTACCGTAGCGTAAATTCGGATTATGCGGTATTGGGAATTGCAGCAACAGCAACAGAAGAAGAAATTAAAAAAGCCTATAGGCAAATGGCCATTCGTTATCATCCCGATAAAGTGGTGGCTATGGGCGAAGAATATCAAAAAGGCGCTAAAGAAAAATTTCAAATGATACAAGCCGCCTACGAGAATATCAAAAAAGCAAGAGGGATCGCTTAAACTATAGTTTTATTTGCTAAGCCCGCTTTTACCAAGAATTTTTTTAGCTCATCCATTTTCTCAACTTTGTTAAGCACTTGTTTATTGGTTTCGTTAATGAGATAATCAGAGGCAGCTTTATCGGCGCGACTCATTTCGGCAAATTCTTCTTTTTCGATATTGATAGTAAGGCGAACATAATTTCCCGGAACCATCATCTCTTTCATTTCGTAATCGGTGGTTCTGTTCACACCACGCATCATCACATCGCTAATGCGCGTTGCCCAAAATAATTTTCCTTTATTCTTTGCTTCATCGGCGGTTATTTGTCCCGAATAAGTTCCGGTGCCAATACTCAATACAAAAACCTGATCATAATCAATATCTCCTTTAACACTTGCATATCCATACTCGTTGTGGTTCTTAGAGAACTCTGACAAAGCGCCCATCGAAGGATTATTGATGAACACACCCCCATCAATACACAAACGCTCCGGTTTTTCGCCATCATTTGGATAGTTCAGTTCAAATGCTGTGAGATAGGTTGGTCCGGCCGAAGTTGCGCGCGCAACCTGGTAAATAAGTATATTTTGATTTGGATCTTTTCGTGATGAACGAGATTTAAAAAATATGGGAACGTTATTATTAAGATCGTACGCACAAACCATGATATTGGTAAGTGAATCATTTAATCGCGAATCTTTACACACATCTTGAAATACTGATTTAATACCATCATCTTTGAACATTGGATGCAAAGCGCCATCAGCGGCTCCTAACATTCGTCCAAAAAATCCCGGAGGTGGAAAGATCTCTTTACCGCGATCAAGATAAACGCTCATTAAATGATCGAGTGAATGTTTTGCGCCTGCATTTTTATCTTTTGGATCTTTAGGGATAGTGAGTGCGCTGGCGAGCAATCCGCCTGTGGATGTTCCTGCAATGAGATCAAAACTTTGCCAAATGGGTTTGCCGGTTAGTTCTTCAACTTTTTTTAGAATGGTAAGAGGCACTACGCCACGTAAACCGCCACCATCAATGCTTAATATTTTAAATACTGCCATACGATCTGATTTTTGTTCAAACCAATATCCAAATAAAATTTTGCATGGACAAATTTTATCCTATAAATGATCAATGATAGCTTGGATAAGATCTGCCTTCGACTTTATTTGATCTTTTTTTATACGGCACGATTCAATAGAGCGTTCCAATTGCGTATCGCTGAGAGCGGGAATATGTTTTCGCAAGCGAGCTGTCATGCTTTCAAAATCGAATGTATCAAAATCAAATTCTTCTTGTTTTAATTCAACTAATTCTTTCATGGTCTTTGTTTTTTTATGTTCTTGAATAGCATCATTGAGTTTGGTTGAATTATTGGCTTCAACAAACATCAAAATGAATTTTACGCTATCTTCTTTAAGCTCTATGGTCATAGATATGCGTAAAGTTATTGCTGCTTATTTTTGTCGTCAAGCGTAAAACTACCTGACTTTCATAGGTAGTTTTACCCTATTTTTTTGACGACAAGAGGAGGTTTTAGATTATTTAGTAAAAAGTGGGCAGGAATTAAACGTCGATAAAGATCTCGGATATTTTTTGATTGTCGAAAAAAATGGTCACACCTGCTTCTTGAAACACCAATTGTTTTTCTCCCCAATCTTTATCCATTTCATGATCTTTGAATCCGTTCTTTGTAAAAAGATCGATCAGTTCGGACTCGTTAAGTTTAAAAATTTCTTCTCCAAATAATTTAAAAGAAGGATCAGAAACTGCGATGCAAAGTAATTGTTGGACATTGAAAAAAAGAGTTAGATGAAGGCTGTTGAAATAATAAGTAAACGACTCTTCTCCGAAGTTGTTATTTTGATTCGATTCTATCTCATCGGGTTCTTGCAAAATTGAAATTACCGAAGAAGGCGTGATATCCTCTAAAGCCACGCCACACAAGCGTTTTGCGGGTTCAAATTCAAAAAAAATAGCCATGTTCGTGTTGTTCAAAATGCGTTAAAAACTAAACGAAGTTAAGACTAAAAATAAGCCCAAAATAATTTTTGTAGATTAAATAATGGTGGTATATTTGCACCCTCGATTTTAACAATCGTGATGATTCCGTAGCTCAGCTGGTAGAGCATTACACTTTTAATGTAGGGGTCCTGGGTTCGAATCCCAGCGGGATCACGGGTAAGACAAAAAAGGCCACACGCAGTGTGGCTTTTTTTATTTTGTACTGAATCGTTGAAAGCTTGCTTTCAAACGGTGAAGTACAAAATAAAAAAACGATCCCAAAGGGATCGACTTTTTGTATTGCAACCCTGACATGCCCTCTTGGGATCAGCGCAGCTAATCCATACATTCAAACCATTCAACAAAAAAACCGAACTCTTCCGAATTCGGTTCTCTAAATAAAAATAACACTTCTAATTCCTTATCACCATCAATTTCTTAGAATTCCCATTTATCTTCAAATAATACATTCCATTATTCAGCGAACTGATATCAATATGTTCTTTGTTCGATCTTATCACATCGTGTAATAATATTCTTCCTAATTCATCTGTGATCGTGTAGGTATTCGTTATTAATTCATCTGATAACTCAACATCAACAAAATTAGTAGCAGGATTTGGATACACCTTTAAACGAATGGCATTTTCTGAATTATAATTTTGTACAAACGTAGTAACCGTTGAAACATAAGCTGCTTGCGTTACAGGAATTGAATCGGTATACGCATTTACTTTTACGATCACCCAACCATTTCTACTTACTGTTGCACTATTGGCTGAAGCAGTCACACTAAATGTAGCGTTACCCGAACCGGTTGTAGTTGATAAACTTAGCCAGCTATCAGGTGTTGTTACTGTCCATGTTCCAAAACTCGCGTAGGTAAGATTAGCTAATTGCGTTGCACCTGCCGCAATATAATTCAAAGGCGAAGGATTAACACTTAAAGGAGATGCATCTTGTTTTACAACAATAGTGCGTGTTGTACTTGCGTTTTGAATAACAATATAACCATAACGAATGGCGCCGTTATTTACTGAAGCGTTAAATGTTCCATTGTTGCTAAAATCATAATATCCCGGAGTTCCGGTTGTAATATTTGGTGATATCCATGCTTGCGCACTGTTCACAGTAAAATTAGAAAGCGAGGTGAAGTCCATCGACTGATTGGTACATGAATTTGAACCGATCGAAATTGTATCTTTTGCCGATTCAAGTGTACCACTTAATGGCATGATATTGAACATGAAATTACCCGGAGTAAAATTACCTGCCGCATTTGTTACAGATGTGATCGCATAATAGCCATTGTAAGTTCCACTCCATCCAAAATTCACATGAAATTGGTTAGAGGCATTGTAACCATCTATTACATAAAAATGCGCGCCGCCTTTGGTAAATACCGGTCGACCTGCATCCAATTCAGCTTTTAAAGCTATGATAAGATCACCGGTTGTTGCAAACATGAACGATGCGGTGTTGTACATTTTTGGAGAGTATGCAAAATATTTTTTCAAAATAGTACCGTCAAAAAATGAAGTTGAATTTGTATTACTCCATTGCATATCGCATGCTACTCCCAAATTGTACATTAATTTTGCAACTTCAGTATTGGCCGATGTTACATTAGTTGGCATGGCCGCAAAACTATAGGTTTGCGCTCCAAAATTTACACAGTTAGTTGTAAAATTGCTATTGCAATGCGTTCCGCCAATTCCATTCGCCGGCCAGCTATAATATTTGCATATCATGGCCAAAGCTGTTGCATTGCAGCCCGTATAGGCTCTTCCGCAACTACCGCCCGAAGAAACTGTTGGCGTTTGTGCGTTATAATAGCAGGTTTGATTCCATGTTGCTGTTACAAATGGCGCTACCTGTGCGTTTACCGTAACTGTTGAAAAGATCAATAAAGTTATGAGGGCTAAAGCTTTCATTTTGTATAGTTTTATTAAACAAATTTAAAGCGTCAAAAGGTACATTTCTTACATTTTATCCCAAGTGCAAAAATCCTATCCCAAATGCTTAAAAACACCTAATTTTAGTCTAGATTTGAGTTTTACTATGAATAAAAGGGTAATAATAGCGGTTTTGATGGTCCTTTTGGTAGGCATCACCTGTCCTTTATTTTCCTCAAATCCCATTGATTCGCTTTCAAAGGCCATCAAGTCTTGTTCGGTTGATAGTTTAAAATACAAACTCATCATGCGCTTAACGAGTGTGTATGTTTCCGAAAATAATTATCCCATGGCAAAACAATTAGCCATAGAAGCAAATCAGATAGCAATTAGGTCAAAAAATTCCGATCTTATTATTCAAAGTAATACGCGTTTGGGATTTGTATATCGCGAATTGAATATGTACGATTCGGCATTTACCTATTTGTTCAAAAATGTGGAGCTGGCAGAATCAAAAAAAGATGAAAAGTTAGAAGCAGATGCTTATACCAATGTGGGCGCTTTATTTTTGCGAATGAAGAATTATAATAAAGCAGATTTTTATTATAGCAAAGCCTTGAAACTAAAAGAGGGAACAAAAGATGCGCGGGCAATTGCCGAGATCTACAGTAAACTTGGAACCATAAACGTAGCACAAAAAAAATACGATGAAGCGTTGACGTATTTGTCCAAAGCAGAAAAATTGATCGAAGGATTAAAAGAGCCCATGATGCTGGCAAATATTTATGGAAATCTCGGACGTATCCATTTGGATAAAGATGATCCGGATAAAGCCATTGCTTATTTTGAAAAGACCGAGAAACTCGGAAAACAATTCAATTCCGATCAGATCCTTACGCGATGTTATTCCTTTTTGTCGCGAGCTTACTTGGATAAATACAAAAAAGACCAATCAAGTTCCTCTTTAAATAAAGCGCAATATTATGGCGAAGAGAATTATAAGATCGTTGATCGTGTGGAGGATGATAATGCCAAATGTGTGGCCGCAGGAAGTTTGTATAATATCCATAAACTCAAAGGGAATGCAAAAGAAGCATTAAAATATCACGAGATCTATACAACGCTCAATGATACCTTAACTCAATCGGAAAATAATAAATACGTTGCAGATATTAATTTTAAATATGAAACGGATAAGCAAGATCGCATCATTAAACAAATAAATCTTGATCGCGAGAAAAAGGAATTGGAGTTGGAAGTTGAAAAACAACGGTCGCGCAATAATATGTATATCGCCTTGTTCATTATTGTTACCGTTGTTTTAGGCGGAGGATTATTCTTTAATTCGTACAAACAAAAGCAACAAAGGGCTTTAATTCAATTGGAAAATGAGAAACTGATCTCGGATATTAATTTCTTAAAGGCGCAAGTGGATCCTCATACCATATTCAATACCATCAATACAATTCACGGGCAGTTAGCGGTTGATGTAAAGAGTGGCAGAGATAATCTAGTGAAATTTTCGGAGCTGATGCATTATCAGCTGTACGAGTGTAATGATAAATTAGTGGATGTGGAAAAGGAGATCCAACATCTTGAAAAATATATTGATCTACAAAAATTAAGAAGATCGGGAAAAATAGAACTTGAGTGTTCCATTGATCCTAATTTGAAGGAACTATTTGTGGCACCACTGTTATTTATTCCCCTTGTAGAAAATGCTTTCAAATATGTAAGCAATAATACTTCGGGAAACTATTTCATTAAAATTGATCTTACGCGAAATGATAATAAAATAAGATTCACTTGTACGAATTCCTGTCTCAAAAAAAGTGATCAGCCGCAAATAAAACGAAAGAGTGGGGGAATTGGTTTAGATAATTTAAAAAAGAGATTGAACGCAACCTATAACGATAAACATACATTAGTGATCGCACATGGTGAAGAAACATTTACTACAGAATTAGAAATTTATGTCGACTAAGTTAAAAGCCATAATTATTGATGATGAGCCTTTTGCTATTGAAGGACTCAAAGCATTGCTAACTGAAAATAACGATCTGGAATTTATAAGGTCTTTTGAAAATCCCTTAGAAGCCATGGCATTTCTTAAAACAGAAAAGGTAGATCTTATGTTCTTGGATATTGAAATGCCGGAATTGTCGGGACTCGATCTTTTAAGATCCTTAGAAACACATCCGGTTACAATTATCACCAGTGCAAATCCTCAATATGCCTTAGAAGGTTTTGAGTTGGATGTGCTCGACTATTTAGTTAAACCTATTTCGGGCGAGCGCTTAGCTAAAGCAGTTTCAAAAGCAAAGGAATATATTGAATTAAGAAAGAATAGCGCAGTATCAACAACGTATTTATTTGTAAAGTGCGAAAAAGTAATTGAGAAGATAATGCTGGATGATATTTTATATATTGAGAGTTTACATAATTACGTAGCGCTCCATACAAAAATGAAACGTTATGTCACCTATAATAGTTTAAAGAATTTGGAAGCCGAATTGCCTGAAGGTAAATTCATAAAAATTCAAAAATCGTTCATTGTGGCCATCAATAAAATTTCGGCTGTAGAGGATTCTCATGTGCTTATTGAAAAGATGAAATTGCCTATAAGCAGAGCAAAAAAAGAAGAAGTTTTGAGCATTATTCGCAAGGGATAATATCCTATTAAATCGTATATTTGTAGCACAAAAATTAATACCATGCCGGGAACCGAATTATTTGGCGCCGAAGAGCGCAAAGAAATAAATGATGTAATGCAAACAGGGGTTTTGTTTCGTTACGGACACGATGCGCAACGCAATAACCATTGGAAAGCAAAAGATTTTGAAACGGAAGTTAAAAAGATAACCGGCGCAAAATTTGCACATGCCATGAGCAGCGGATCAACTGCTATTGCCACAGCGTTAGCAGCGAGTGGAATTGGAACAGGTGATGAAGTTATTGTTCCCCCATTTACATTTATTGCAAGTATAGAAGCCGTGTTATTTGTTGGCGCTATTCCTATTTTTGCGGAGATAGACGAAACATTATGTTTGAGTGCAGCAGGAATTGAAAAAGCTATTACGCCAAAAACAAAAGGCGTTTGTTTGGTGCATATGTGTGGAGGAAATGCCGACATGGATAGTATTATGGCGGTGATCAATAAACATAAATTAATTTTAGTGGAAGATGCAGGACAATCATTTGCTTCTTCGTACAAAGGAACGTATACAGGATTATTTGGCAAAGCAGGAAGTTATTCCTTCGACTTTTTTAAAATTGCAACAGCAGGCGAGGGTGGAGTTTTGGTAACAAATGATGAAAGCATTTATAAAAAAGCAGATGTATATAGCGATCATGGGCATGATCATGTGGGAAATAATCGCGGAATGGAAGATCATCCGTATTTAGGATTCAATTACCGCATCTCTGAATTGCATGCTGCTGTTGGTGTTGCACAAACTCGTAAAGTGCCGGGGATCAAAGAAAGCAATCGCAAGAATAAAAAATTCTTACAAAATTTATTATCGAAAAATAGCAATATCTCTTTTGCAAAATTAGGAGATGAATCGGGGGACTCTGCAACTTTTTTAAACATATTTTTACCGGATACAGAAATTGCAAAACGCACCGTTGCCGAAATGAATGCTGCTGGAGTTGGTGGATTTAATTATTGGTTCACGAATATGTATCATTTCATTAACCAATGGGATCATCTAAAAAATTTGCAAACGGTTTCTAAATTACCTGTTCAATTAACCGGTTCTTCGCAAGATTATACAAAATTAAATTTACCAAAGTCGCAAGAAGTGGTTGGTCGTTTAATTTCATTTGGCGTACGTTGTACATGGACAGAAGCACAAATGACGGACTTGGCTAAGAGTATTATTGCTTGTGTTGAGAAGGCGACAAGTACGGTGAAGGCTTAGAATATTTCAAGTATAAAAAGAAGCGGGATCTTTGGTCCCGCTTTTTTTGTTTTCAATCAGATTGCGTTAAGTTAAGTTAAGTTAGTTTTAGTACAATTTATGTATTTAAAAGATCAAAATATTTTGCAAACCAATTAATTTCTTTCGAAATATAATCGTCCTTGCTATCTTTAAATTCTCTTTTAGGCTCATCAGCTTCAAACTGAGCTTCTAGTTCTTTTTCTTTTAAGATCTTTTTGAAAGTTTTTTCTTTAAAACTTTCAATTTCCCCTTTTATTCCCGTCGAAAAATAATGTCTCACTTTACCAATATCCACGCCATTAGCGTCTTTATTTTCAAAATGTTGAACTGAAAAATCCGGAAATTCACCTGAAAGTTCGCATTCCATTTTTTTGGTGTAGAAACAGTATTTTCCTTCTACTAGAACGTAATAAATTTCTTTTTCAAAAACACGCATTAGGTGATTTTGATACGTAAAATATTCAGAAGGAAATTCGCTTACTTTAACCCTATCACTCTTTTTATTTCTTTCCAATTCAAGACTTTCTTTAAAAAAGTTATATCTCCAACTTCCGTCAATAACTTTCACACCTTTTATAGGCTTACCTGCTTTAAAGTCGTCAATTGATTTATAAAAATTTTGTCCAATTGAAAATAGCGTTATACCTGTAAGTATAGCTGTCATTAGTTGTTTTTTCATGATTTTATGTTATTTTAATAAATTCTAAAGTATTACCCTTAACTAACTTATAAGGATGATTTTTTCATCCTCATTTATAGATCAATTTCTCAATCCTCAAACCCCAAATGTCAAAGCACCGCCGTAGTTGATGTTAACGGTTTTTGTTTTTCTTTACTTAAACTTGCTCCTAATGTTTTGGCTCAAAATCTATCATCCATTCAATACCGTATTTGTCTCTTAGCATTCCAAAATAATTACCCCAAGGACTGTCAACCATTGGCACTTCAATTTGTCCGCCCGCCGAGAGTCCATTAAATAGTTTGTCTGCTTCTTCTTTGCTTTCAGCGCTTATTGCTATTTTACTTCTATTTTCGTTTTCATTTGTGCGTCCCATACTTGCAGGAACGTCATTTGCCATTAAAAAATTTTTTCCAATTGGTAAAGCAATGTGCATTAGTTTATTTGCCTCATTTTCCGGTACCGGGAATTCAGCACTTGAAATGTCTTTGAAGCGCATAATTTTCACGAACTCTCCGCCAAAAATTGATCTGTAAAATGTAAATGCTTCTTCGGCATTTCCGTTGAAGTTAATGTGGGGATTGATCTGTGCCATTTTATTATGATTTTATGATGTCAAATTTAAAACTAATCCTCATACCCCAAATGTATCAAAGCATCGCCTTGGTTCACTACGGGTTGATTATTGATCCCGATAATATATCCCGCTTCAGGTGCTAAGATCTTATCTTCAATATTTCCAAAGGGATTACAAACTACACCTAACAGATCATCTTTGCGAACATGAGAACCATTTGCTTTATTCATGTGAAATAAACCGCTTGAGTTTGCGCGGATCCACGTATCTTTTTTGATCTTAACGCCTGGCATTTTAGGAATATCAATATCTACCATTTTATGCGCCTTCATTAAACGCAAACAACCGTTAATGCCTTCGTTAATGGCCAAATAATCAAAACGCATACTTTCACCTGCTTCATAAACTAAAATCGGTTTATTTTTTTTCGCGGCTTCTTTTCTAAATGTTCCATCACGGTATTTGCTATTGATGATCAAGGGCGCGCCAAATTTTTCGGCCAATTCTAAATTACCTTCAAATTCAAATACACAACGTAATTGGGGGTAATTATTTATTTTGGCACCACCGGTATGAAAATCAATTCCAAAATCAATCACAGGTAAAATATGTTTTACAAGATCGTGTGCAATTCTACTTCCAATAGATCCGTTTTTTGTTCCCGGAAAACAACGGTTAAGATCTCGCCCATCGGGAAGATCGCGACTGCCATACAAAAATGAAATGATATTAATAACAGGTATGGCAATTAAGGAACCGCATTTTAATTCCAATACTTCTTTTCGGCGAATGATCTTGCGGATAATTTCAATACCATTGGTTTCTTCGCCATGCATTCCGGCGCTCAGTAAAATAGTTGGACCCGGTTTTCCCGAATTGATCACATGCACCGGTATCTCGATGCGCGTTTTGGTGTGGAGCTCATAAGAATCCAAAATAATGGTCTTATTTTCTCCTGCATTGATGTCTTGTTTATTTATGGTGATCTTCACAATTTAAATTTTGATTTATTCTTTTTTAACCACGAAAAACACGAAACTTTTACACGAAAAGCACGAAATATTTTGTGGCTTTCGTGTAAAGATTTCGTGCCTTTCGTGGTTAAAGGGGTTAGTCCCCCGGTTTATTGAATTCATTCCGCTCAACATACTCAATTATTTTTCCGGCAATGTCAAGTCCTGTGGCAGTTTCAATGCCTTCCAATCCCGGCGAAGAATTTACTTCCATTACTAATGGTCCGCGCGACGATTGTAAAAGATCAACGCCCGCAATTCCTAATCCTAATTTTTTTGACGCTTTAATTGCGGTTGCTCTTTCTTCAGCAGTTAATTTAATTACAGTTGCTGAACCACCTCTATGAATATTACTTCTAAATTCTCCATCTTTAGCCTGACGCTTCATGGCACCAACAACTTGTCCGTCGACCACAAATACACGAAGATCTGCACCTTTAGCTTCGCTGATGAATTCTTGCACCAACATATTTGCTTCTAATTTCAAAAAGGCTTCGATAACACTTTTCGCTGCTTTTCTGTTCTCTGCTAATATCACACCAATGCCTTGTGTACCTTCTAATAATTTTATGATGCAAGGTGCGCCACCAATAGCATCAATAACGCTATCAATGTCTTTATCTTTTGGTGATGATGCAAATGCAGTTTTTGGAATTCCTAATCCGGCGCGAGCTAAAATTTGTAGACTTCTTAATTTATCGCGCGAACGAACCAATGCTTGCGATTCAACGGCGGTAAAAATTTTCATCATTTCAAATTGGCGAACAACAGCAGTGCCGTAAAATGTTGCCGAAGCTCCAATGCGTGGAATAACGGCATTTACACCTTTGATCTCTTTACCGTCAAAATAAATATGCGGACGACCTTGTTCAATGGCCAAAACACATTTCATATGATCGATCACCATTACTTCATGACCTCTTTTTTCAGCAGCTTCGATCAATCTCTTTGTTGAATAGAGATTTTTATTGCGCGATAAAATAGCGATACGCATCATTTTTTCAGAATTTGTTTTAAATATAAGGAAAGTTTCTTACCATTCAAGTGCGCTTGTTTTACATCAATTATAAATTTTCCTTTAATGGCTTTTCGTCCAATTAATATAGGGTAACGCATACTTTTTCGATCCGAAAGAGAAAAATCGGCCATAATGGTCTTATGTCCAATGTGAATTTGAGTACGTATCACATAACGCTCTTCGGCTTCTCCGAACGAATTCTTTATTTTCTTTTGTGAATACTCTGAAGTTTTGTGATGTTGTGTTTTGTTTCCCGAATAATAGTCGGCCGGAAGTGTAAATGTTAAATATGAGATCCCATTTTCATTTATCACTTTCATATCTTCGCAATGAATGGCCGATGAAAAAGCACCGGTATCAATTTTGGCTTCTGTATTATGGATATGCAACAATGGAAGATCAACAAACTCTCGTCGGCCAATAACTCTTGTTAGTTTTACTTTTTTATCCATTGTTGAATTTCGAATAAAAACGCTTTACATCCACTTCAGGATCCAAAGCCCCTTTATTTAAGTAGAAATGTACAAATTTTTTCGAGAAATAAGGCGCAAGCATCACACCTTTAGTGCCTAAACCATTGAATACAAAGAGGTTTTTATGCAAAGGATGCCGGCCAATAATGGGCCTGCGGTCGATGGTAGAAGGTCGCACGCCTGCTTTATGGGATATTATTTTGTAAGGCGTTTTAATAAGACCATTGAGTTTTTCAATTAATTCTTGTTTTCCTTTTTCGCTTGCATCATCACTTAATTCATTCCAATCATAAGTTGAACCCATTTTAAAACTTTTATCTTTCAACTTAAAAATAAAGGCGTTGTGATTCAAGATCTGTTTTTCTAGTTCAATTCCTTCGGCTTCAATGTCCAATATTTCTCCTTTAACCGAATTCATGGGGATCCAATTAAAAAATGGATTATTTTTTACAAGATAACCTTCGCAAAAAATAATATTCTTTGCTTTTATGTTCTTGTAAACAACATGATCTTCGTTGATCTGCAATTGTGAATGATCAAATACTTCGTTCTTATTTTCGGGATGCAAATGTTCGCATGAATTCAAAAAATTATGCATATCAATATTACCGCAATTATTTACTAGTCCGTATGAATTTGGTATAACAAGACCATTGTGTTGTGAATTTGCAGCGTAAATTTGTTTATCAATAAATTGAGATAGATCGTCTTGCGATTTTTTAACCCAAAAATTCTTTTCTTCTTCCGAAAAAAATGGTTTGATGATCACTCGCTCATTGTAAAATTGTGATCCCGTTCTTTTTTCAATAGAGGTATAGAATTCCTTTAACTCTTTTATCAGTTCATCTGCTTTCCACGATAAGGTCATGCGTTTAAATACAATAGGATTCCATAAACCTGCTGCAATGCGCGAACAATTACTTAACGAAGGCTCGCCAATGATGCAATAATGAATTTGATGTTCTTGTAAACGCAAAGCAATTATATTTGCGGCAAGTCCTTTGCCAACAATAATAAGATCTAACATTATTTTCGTTTCGTTTTTACGTGTCGGTTATAGATCTTGGCTTTACCGCGGTATGCTCCTGAGAAAAATAATACGCCTTTGATACCTACGAATTGTTGTGTTTGATTTAATTCGGCAATGAGTTCAACGCCTATGCCAATATCGTAAGTTAATTTTTTAATATAGGAAGCGCTCAAATAAATACCGGGATTTCTATACAGCAACTCCGGAATTGTATCGGTCCCATCAAGGTGTGCAGCAATACCTCCTTTGTTTTGTGAAACGCCTGCGGTAAAAGCAATATTCCTTCTTTCATCCTCAATGCGATAACAATACCCCAAATGCCCTGATAAATTATTATTGGCAAGAAATTTATCGCCACTCATTAAAAAACCCAATTGAAAATGCTGACGTTTTATATGAAAAACAAAATCGATCCCAATGCTCGATTGTTCTGTTTTACGAATGGTAGAACCTCCGAATCCTGCACCGGCTTGTAAATAATTATTGTGTAAGGCATAACGTTTATCGTTATCAATGATCTCTTCTAAACGGTCGTATTTACTTGTGTCTTTTTGCGAGAAACATTTTAAAGAGCTAAAAAAAATAAATATGACAAGGAATTTTTTCAATGGTTTAATTTACAAATAAAGGACTAGACTAAAAATGGATTATTTAGTTTTTCATAACCGGTAACTGTGGATGGTCCATGACCACTATACACTTTAATATCATCTCCTAAAGGAAGTAATTTGTTCTTTATAGAGCGAATAAGTGTAGGATGATCGCCCCTTGGAAGATCTGTTCGGCCAATGCTTCCGTGGAATAATACATCGCCCGCGATCATTACTTTTTCTTTTTCAAAATAAAAGGTGATGCTGCCCGGTGAGTGACCCGGAGTGAAAATGCATTTGAATTTTAATTCTCCTAATTCTATCACTTGTTTATCTTCCAAGAATTTTTCGGGCTTTGGCGATTGTTCGTAGGGAACGCCATATAGCTCGGCAGTTTTTCCCATTACATCAATAAAATAAAGATCATCTTTATGCACTTCCGGTAACAAACCATATTCATCAAAAATAAAACTATTGCCTAAAATATGATCAATATGTGCGTGCGTTAAAAGTAAACGCTCTAATTTTAAATTATTTTCTGAAATAAACTTTTTGATCACTTGGTTCTCTAAATTATTTGAGTTCCCCGGATCAATTATAGCGGCAATATTATTACTATCCCAAATGAGATAGGTATTTTGCTGGAAAGGATTTACTTCAAATGATTTTAATTTCAACATAGTACTTTTATTAAGGTAAGATCTTTTTTATCATCTGTGATCAAATTACAACCGGTATTTTTTCCTTTTATGAAAGAGCCGAATCTATCTTCCAAACCTAATGCTTTTGCGCCATTATACGTTAAGCCTTTCAAACTTAATTCCAACTTATTGGTCTTCGAATAAAAAATACCTGCTTCTTTTACTATAGTAAGATCGGAATTACTTGCTAAAGAATCTGTACCAAAACATATCTGTTGGGTATTTTTTAGCAACTGGTCGTAATTTGGTAACGTATCTTCAATATAAAGGTTGGCGCTTGGACACAAACACCAAAATACATTGGAATGAACAGATCTTAGATCATCTTCGCTGCTAAATGTATTATGAACTAAAATATTTATCCCTGCATTCAATTCTTTAATATAAGCATCTAAGCCACTTTTAAATTTTGGTTTGAACCAACTGATATCTAACTGTAAAAATTTGTAGAGCTCATCAAAATCACTTTTCTCTCCACGTAAGAATTTATTTTCTTCCTCACTTTCTTGATTATGAATGGAGGTTGGCAAATTGTTCTTTGCATTATGATCGGCAATGGCTTTTATTAATTGAACTGAACAACTATAAGGTGCGTGTGGCGCCAAACTTCCGGCGAGTCCCAAATTTTTTAATTCGTTCAGTAAACTAACGCCATAATAGATCATTGAAACAGATTTGGAAGGATCTAATCCTAAAAGTTCAACGAACGTATGATAAAAGATCTTGCTTTGTTTTTTTACATCGAAAGTGATATTGATATTACTGATATCGCCAACAGCAACAATTCCGTTTTGCTGCATGTGAATATCTCCTTGTTTAGCGGCTTCTATCATTTGTTCTATTGAAACAGAATTTCGGCGCGACATGATATTTTTTGCGAAATCTAAGAATCCGGTTTTTTGTGGGATCATGTTAAGCATATGACTTAACTCTAAATGGCAATGTGAATTTACAAACCCGGGAGTGATAACGCCTTTATGGTGTTCTAGTTGAGAATTTTTAACTGCTGAAATGTCAACGCCTTCAACAAAAAGACCATTGTCGTCAAACACTAAAACAGAGTTTGGGTCAAGAAATTCTTTACCGTTAAAAATTCGATCTGCGCTTAAGTATCTCACAAAACAAAGTTAGTTATTTACAACGTTCTTTGGTATCTTTACACAACAAAATAATGGCAAAAAAAAACATACGAATTTTAACCTTGCAACAGATCACCGACCTTTTTAAAGAGCTTGGAGAGCCTGCATTTAGGGCAAAACAGCTGTATGAGTGGTTATGGAACAAACGCGCCATTGATTTTGACGAGATGAGTAATTTTTCGCTCGAATTGAGAGAAAAACTCAAAGAAAATTTTGAGATCCATGCTGTTGAGATCCATGATCTGCAAATAAGCAACGATAAAACCATTAAATGCGCCATGAAATTGCATGATAATTTTGTGGTAGAAAGTGTTCTTATTCCCCAAGGCGATCGCATGACGGCTTGTATCTCGTCGCAAGTGGGCTGTAGTTTAACCTGCAAATTTTGCGCCACGGCAAAATTAAAACGCATGAGAAATTTAACCGCCGATGAGATCTATGATCAAGTTGTTTTGGTTAAAGATACGGCAATGCAAAAATATGGAGAGGCTTTATCAAATATTGTGTACATGGGGATGGGCGAACCTTTATTGAACTATAACGAAATGATGCTTTCGGTGGATAGGATCACAAATCCAAAAGGATTGGGCATGTCGCC
The DNA here is from genome assembly GCA_023251775.1 of Sphingobacteriaceae bacterium. Taxonomy (GTDB): domain Bacteria; phylum Bacteroidota; class Bacteroidia; order B-17B0; family Aurantibacillaceae; genus Aurantibacillus. The sequence goes on from JAHEYC010000002.1 coordinate 46,444, forward strand.
AAAACGAATTACTGTTTCAACTGCAGGTGTTGCTAAAATGATAAAGAAATTGGGCGATGATAAAGTGAAATTCAATTTGGCGCTTTCGTTGCATGCGGCCAATGATAAAAAAAGAGATCAGTTGATGCCAATTAACGAAACAAATTCATTGGATAATTTAGAAGATGCACTAAATTATTTTTATGAGAAAACGGGCACGCGCTGCACATTTGAATATATTGTTTTTAAAGATTTTAATGATACCACGCAAGATGCTTTGGAATTAGTGGCCTTTAGTAAAAAAGTAAAAAGCAAAGTAAATATCATTGAATATAATCCAATTGACGGCGGAGAATTTAAGCAAACTACGCCCGAGCGTTTAGAGAATTTTGTAAAAGTTTTAGAAGATAATAAGGTTATTGTAAATGTAAGAAGGAGCAGGGGGAAGGACATTGACGCGGCTTGCGGACAGCTGGCCAACAAGAATAAGTTAGCAGTTATAGAATATAAATGACCACCTGTTGTAAGGGTTGTGAAATTAGAACAATAAGTATTAAATTAGACCCTAAGTGTCGACCACGGTAAATAAAATAAAGCATCCCATTGCCGAGAATATGGAGATCTTTGAAGATAAGTTCAGAGACTCAATGAAAAGTACTGTACCCTTACTCGACAAGATCACTAATTATATTGTAAAGCGTAAGGGAAAACAAATTCGTCCGATGTTTGTTTTTTTAAGCGCAAAATGTTTGGGAGAAATTAATGATAGCACTTATAGAGCAGCTGCCTTAATAGAATTACTTCACACAGCAACTTTAGTGCACGATGATGTAGTAGATGACAGTAATGAACGTCGCGGTTTTTTTAGCGTGAATGCTTTATGGAAAAATAAGATCGCTGTTCTGATCGGCGATTTTCTGTTGTCAAAAGGATTATTATTGAGTTTGGATAACGATGATTTTGAATTATTGAAAGTGGTGAGTCACGCCGTAAAAGAAATGAGCGAGGGCGAATTACTGCAAATTGAAAAGGCTCGTCGCTTAGATATCTCTGAGGAAATTTATTTTGATATCATCACAAAAAAAACAGCAACGCTCGTAGCCGCCTGTTGCGCGTGTGGCGCGGTTTCGGTTGGTGCTGATAAGAAAATGGTATCAACATTCAAGGAGTTTGGTACACTTACAGGTATTGCTTTCCAAATAAAAGATGACCTGTTCGATTTCGGAACAGATGAACTTATTGGTAAACCAACGGGTATTGATATTAAGGAGAAAAAAATGACCTTGCCTTTGATCTACGCGTTGAATAATAGTACTTGGCAAGAAAAAAGAAAGATCATCAATATCATTAAGAATCATAATAACGAAAGCGAAGAGGTAAAAAAGGTGATCAATTTTGTGATCGCAAAGGGTGGATTGGAATACGCCAATAAAGTGATGAATGTTTATAAGGACAAAGCATTGGCCATGTTAGCAGATGTTCCTGCATCATCGTCAAAAGAAAGTTTAGAGGCATTAATAAAATATTCTATACAAAGAAAAAAATAATATGTTCAAACGTTTGATAGTTTTTGGGCTTGCAGGTATATTGATCACATCGTGTGGCAATAACGAAAAGAAGGAAATGAGCGATGCGGAACGCGCGGTAATGGATTCATTAAGTAAAGTGAGCCAACGACGAAGATCAGATTCAATGAAAAAGCTGAATCCCCTATTGATATTACCACCCGATAGTACATTTACCGGTGAGTACAAGGATAAATATCCAAATGGCATCATTAAATACACGGGTTTTTTTAGGTTCGGAAAAAGACACGGGCAATGGGTATCGTTTTACGCTAATGGTATTCCGTGGAGCGAGCAAAGTTACGATAAGGGAAAACGTGAAGGCGCAAATGTGGTGTATTACGAAAATGCAAAGCTTCGTTACAAAGGTTATTTTAGAAATGATAAACGCGATAGTGTTTGGATGTTCTATGACTCAACGGGTAAGCTTATGAAAACTATTATGTTCAAGGAAGACAATGAAATTCCGATAGCAACGAAATGAAAAAAGCCCCGCGATAATTCGTGGGGCTTTTTTGATTTAAAAAATTAATTAAACTCTTCTTTCTAATACTTCATCTATCATTCCGTATTCTTTTGCTTCGGAAGCTATCATCCAATAATCGCGATCGCTATCGGCCCAAACTTTATCGTAGGTTTGTCCGCTGTGTTTTGCAATGATCTCGTACAACTCTTTTTTGAGTTTTTGGATCTCACGCGCAGTGATCTCGATGTCGCTTGCTTGTCCTTCGGCACCACCTAAGGGTTGGTGTATCATTACACGTGCGTGTTTTAAAGCGGTGCGTTTTCCTTTAGCGCCTGCGCATTGTAATACAGCGCCCATACTGGCGGCCATACCTGTACAAATTGTGGCTACATCAGGTTTTACAATTTGCATGGTATCGTAAATACCTAAACCGGCGTAAACACTTCCACCCGGAGAGTTGATGTAAATTTGAATGTCTTTTTTAGCATCCACACTTTCAAGGAATAATAATTGTGCCTGAACAATATTTGCTACCTGATCGTTTATACCGGTACCTAAAAATATGATCCTGTCCATCATCAAACGCGAAAAAACGTCCATTTGTGCAACGTTTAACTGACGCTCCTCGATGATATATGGAGTGAGTGATGAGCTTATACGCGATGAATAATTATCATACGTTAAACTGTTAATGCCCATGTGTTTTGTGGCATACTTTCTGAATTCATTGTTATCGAACATAGTGAGGATTTTTAAAATTATTCCAAATATACATATAATTTAGTCCAATCTGCTTGTTCTTTTCCATCAATACTTCTTCAAAAAATAGTTCCGTAGCTATTGCTACGCAACGATTTTTGTTCATCGTCTTGATGAAAAATAACTTCGCATCTTTGAACTAAATCATATATACATTTGGAAGTATACCAAAATTACCTTTGTTTAATTACAATACAAATTCTAATCCAATTAGTTTTCAACGGGTTTGTCATGAAAAATCCTGACAAGCTAACATGATTTTGATAAAACCAGACTTATTTTATACGGAAGCTTATGCCAAAAGAGGTATAGATACTCTTTAATGACAAAGAGATAGGCTGATCGCCGTTGTAAATAGACTGGTTGCGGAAGAAATAACCCTCGCGGATATACAACTGAGTTCTATTATTGATGTTATAGCCTATTTTGAGAGCAGCATTAAAGTAGAGGTTACTTCTAAGATCGGTCTTACGATTGGTATACTCAAATTTATAGGCATCTGTTGCAACCAAGTGAGATGATTTTAGTGGCATAGTATAAATGATACCTGCTTGCGGTTCAATGGAGAGTTTGCCACCGATCTTGAAATTATAACTAAGATTCAATGGGATGCTTAAATATCTTACTTTGTTCACAAAACTCAAAGTGCTAACAGAATCTCCGTTAACGGTTGCTTTTGCAGTGTTGTAGTTACCCGTTGCAACTTGTTTGTATATGGTATCAACTATTTGTAAGGTAAGGGTGGATGAATCGGCTACCCAATTCCAAACAAAATAATCAATAGCCGTGGTGTATTGTGGTGTTTTAAAAGGCTGTATATCCACTTTGGTCTCTAAATTGAAATAACTTACTCCTGCGCTAATTCCTACACCTTCATTATATACGTAGCTTAATGAGGCAGCTCCGTTGAATAAGCTATGTTTTCCTTTACCCACAGCGTTGGCATAAGCAGTTGTAAATGCAGGATCTCCGGTGCTGAATTGTGATGGTGAATTAGGATTTTCTTTTGTGTTGAAGAAAAGAGTGCTGTAAGATGCTTCGGCCCCAATTAAGAATTTATGTTTGTTGCGCGGACTCACCGAGCCTGTTCCAATTACTCCCGGAATGTGATTTTCGGCATTGGCAGAATCAACACCTTCATTTTTGTTAGATGTTTGGTTTGCTTTTGTCACAGCAGTGATCTCAGCTTCAACCTTACCTTCTGTTGTTAAAGTTTGATCTGAACCTGCATTGGTGTTGGCATCTGTTTCATTCTTTACAATATCTTTTTCGGTCGCTGAGCCGTCGCCCTGAGCTTGTCGAAGGGTTGTCGAAGCGTCTTCTTTTGTAACATCGTTCTTCTTATTCTGATCATTAGACCCTGAATCTTCCTTTATTTTTTCTCCGTTTTGTTTTTCTTCATTAGAGGCTATTGGATCTTGTTTTTTAGCCTCCGTATTTTTAGTTTCATTTTTTACTTCAATTGCTGTTTTAGAATTTGCATTACCAGTATTCTCGTTAGAATTTTTTGCAATTTCTTTTATTTCCGATCCTTTTGTATTAACAGAAGAATTCACATTACTTTTTGCTTCGTTAGAATTTTTATTAGAAAGCGCAACGTTAAGATCCTCTTTTTTGTTTGCAGGAACTGTATTAGTTATGCCTGTAGACCTTACTTTTCCTTTTGTAATAGGTTTATTCTCGCTATTTTTTGTTCTTGCTGCAAGTTCGTTGTTAATTGAGCTTGTATGATCAACCGGTTTGATCGTAGTAGTTTTTTTAGTTGACTTTTTTTCTTCGTTGTTTACATTTTGGGTCACTGAGCCTGTCGAAGTGTTTTTCTCGGACTTTATTTCTTTAGCAGCTGAGTTTTCTTTAGCAATTGCATTTGAATTATTCTTTAACGCGCTTGATGAGTTCTCAGATGAAGTTTCTTTAACTTCTTTTGCAGTATTGCTTTCTTTCTTAACAGTTTCAACAACTGAGGTCTCAGAATTTTTACGCTCTGAAAATTTATCTTCGTTAGTAGTTCCAACCGAATGAATAGTGTTTTGATCTGAAGAAGTTGCCTCTGTTGCAGAATTATCTTTGGTAGAGGATGTTGATTGAGAGATCTGCGTTTCTGAAGATTCATTCAACGCCAATGTTTGGTCTGACCCCGAATTCAAAATAAAATAGGTTGATAAAAGAACAGCAACGCCAATACCCCCAATAATGGAGTATAAACCCCATTTATTGCGTGAGGTTTCTTTAGCTTTCTCGAAATTAGTTTTTACCTCTGCAAATTTTAACTTGCGAGGCTCAACACTAAGATCTGCCAGCTTGCGCTTAATAAGCTCATCATTATGCTTACTGCTTTCCATTGAGTTCTTTTTGCTTCTTCTTTTTTATTTATTAATTCTATTAGGTATTGTCGTGCTTTGCTGTACTGACTTCTGCTCGTTGCCTCTTTTATTCCTAACTGATCGGCTATCTCTTTGTGACTAAGTCCTTCTACCAAATATAAGTTAAATATGGTTCGGTATCCCATCGGCAGTTCATTTAAGCATTCAAGAACGTATTCTGCTTTAATGTCTTGATCGATCTCTGTCTCGGGTTCATCAACAATGTACAGTTTATCAGCCGATTCAAACTTTATCTTTTGTTTTTCTTTTAAATAAGTAAGGGCGGTGTTAACTGTTATGCGTTTCATCCATCCCTCAAAATTTCCTTCTCCCTTGAACTGATTTAAATTTAAAAATATTTTAATGAACGAATCTTGTAGTACATCTTCTGCGTCATCTCTATTCTTTATGTATCTGCAACAAATTCCATACAACGATTTAGAATAGGATGTAAAAAGGAGTTCCTGAGCTTTTGAGTCATTTTGTTTACAACGGTTAACTATTTCGTTAAGGTTCTCCACTTTTTAACTAAGAACAAAAGCACACCTGAATTGGTATGCTTTTGTTTCTAAGTAAAGTTATGATTATTCTTTTATTAAACGAACTGTCTTTTTAGCATTTCCACTGTTAATACTTACAAAGTACATTCCTTTTTTAAGGTCATTTACCGGAAGTTCAATTTCATTTACCCCTTGAAAGGTCTTACGATCTTGTTGAATTAAAAGTTTACCGGTGATCTCGTAAATAGACAGAGTAATATCGCCTCCGTTGGTCATGTTCACTCTTAAGTGACTCATATCTTTTGCCGGATTAGGATAAAGAACAACATCCGTCATAGCTTCATTAGCTGTATTCACTTTAACACCTGTAGGTGCACTGCTTGCTGCAACATTCACATGGTACATTGGCAATGGAGCTTCTGCACTTTTATTGATATAGGTATTTGAACAGAAGCTTGCAGTACCTGCACATGATACAGTAATAGTTACACAGATATTATAGAAACCTGATGCAGAGTAAGTGTGTGAAGGATAGAATCCGTTAGTACTGCTATTATCACCCCAACTCCAAACAGCGTTAGTTACGTTTGATGGATAGTTTGCAAAAGCCCACCATGTTAATGCTTGAGTGCTATCTTGAACCATTACAAAATTAACGCTTGGGTTACAAGGTAGAGAAGGAATAAGAACTGTATCACAATAAGTGCTATAGCATAATGATGTAGAATCATAAATGGTTAAGCAAACATAATTGAAATAACTAGTGAATGTTTGATTTGTAGTAGGACCAGTAGCTGATGAACTGTTATTGAACGACCAGAAATAATTTGTTGAAGAGGTTGTTCCTGTTGAGTTACTTGCAAATGTTACATTACCACCGGTTCCAACTGTGAAGTTAAAGCTTGCATTACAAGTTGAACTGTTAGAAGCATTAGTGATCTGAATAGTATCGCAATAGCTGCTTGTGCAACTTGAATTGTTATCCGAAAGGAATAAACAAACAGTATACCATCCGTTGAATGCATAATTTGTACTTGCATTAGCAGTATTAGCCGATTGATTATTTCCGAACCACCATGAATAATTTGTGCTCGCGGTTGTTCCGGTTGAAGTGCTTGTGAAATTAACGTTACCGTTACTTCCGATCACATAAGAGAAGTTAGCATTTATATTACAAGTGTTTGTAGAGTTGCTGATGAACACTGAATCGCAATACGAATCAAAACAGTTGTTAACTGAATCGGTAACATTTAAACAAATAGTATAATAACCATTGCTTAAAGTAGTAGTTGGATTTTGTGCAGTTGAGAAGTAATTGCTGTTGATGGTCCAGTAGTAATACGTTAAAGTAGACGTATTGGTTGATGTATTAGTAAAATACACAGCGCCATTTGCGCCAACTGTTTTTGTGAAGCTTGCATTCAAGTTACATGTGCTCGTAGCGGCATTTGTAATTTGAATGGTTTGTTGCGCAGTTGCACTACAAGTTGTTGGAACATTCCAAGTAAAAAGTGTTACAGTATAAGTTCCATTTGCTGTATATGTAGTAGAAGCATTTGGACCCATAGCATTTTGATTGTTACCAAACCACCATTGACAGCTAAGTGTTGATGGGTTTGATGTTGATTGAAACGAAACGTTTCCGTTAGCATTTACCGTATAGTTAAAACTTGCGGTACAAGCTTGAGCGTTTACATTCTTTCCTGCGAAAAGGAAAAAAGCTAACATTAATGTTGAAAGGATCGATCTTGTTGTTGTAATTGTTGTTTTCATTTTTATGTTTTTTTTATTAATTATTTTAAATTTTAAATGATCGGTTACATATATAAGAGGGTGACTTGAGCAAAACGCTGCCTGAAAACATTAAAAATTTTGTAACTAATTGACTATCAATTATAAAAAATGAAAAAGCCCTATGCTTAAATAGGGCTTTAAATGTTAAAAATAGGGGACTTTTAATTAGCCGGAACTGATGTCCCTTCGAACTTAATACGCGTATCATCCACGCTCACTAATTCAGATAGTTCGTAAACATTCTTATAACCGTATCCATATAAATTAATATAGGTTGGAATATTTAAGGCTAAGGTTAATGCTTTTTCGTTACTCAGTTTAGGAACATAAGCCTTTGTAGGAAAATTAGGTTCGTCCTTATCGAAATTATTATTGCAATAAATAAGGATCTTGGTGTCTTTTGATTTGATCAATCGCGCCAAGCTCGTTTGCGTAAAATCCGAAAAATTCAGATGCACCGCGCCTTTTACATGTTTGCTTTTGTACATTTCGTCCGAACGCGTATCAATTATGATCACCTTTTCTTCTTTACTCATCTTTAAAAACGTTTCGAGGTTAACCAATCTGCTTTTGCGATGCTCTTTTACTTCGGCAACTAATTTCTCGTACGCATCAAAATCTACTTTGGCAGGCGTAAAGTCTTGGGTTTGTGCCGTCATGCTCATGGCATTCATAGTTAATGCGGTTAACAGTAATTTTCCTTTTTTCATGTTGGTTAGTTTATATTAGGATGCGAAACGAAGAGATATTCCATAAACGCAATTATTATACCACCAAAGTACATAAAGTGAATTACGGCAGATGATAAAAAATGTAAAAAAGGGATAAGAGATGTGAAAGAGGTTATAAGCATAAAAGTATATTTGCATAAATAAAGATCCTATGACCGACAAAACTAAGAAACAACTCATGCAATACCTTCATAAATTGGCCGAACATTATCAGATCCCAAATGCTACTTTAGTTTCATTCAAAAAAAGAAATTTGTTATTGGAATTATTAAGCACAAAGGACGAAACTGCATTTGAGATCATGAAAGATGTTATTGAATCGGCCATGATCTTAGATCGAATCCAAAATGATACCGAAAAGCAAACAAAAAAACCTGAGCACTGGAATGAAGAAGTAGACATAGCAAAAAAAGTAGTAAGCTTTACGCAAGAAAAATTGAATGCTTTTATAAAGAGTGAGGGGATAAGTAATTAAATGTACTCATCACATCCGTCGAAGCATATTGTAATTTCGTCTTACCTTTAAAATAGCATTACTATTTAACCCGCAAATATGATCCGTTTTTACTTAGGGCAAAATGCTTATTGAAAGATCTTAATGATAAAATAAACTATATTTGAATATCCTCTTATCTGATAACGCGTGAAACTAAAAGCAAAATATCTCCTTTTTATCGCTGTGCTTTTTATCGGCGCATCTTATTCTTCAAACGATCGTCCTGTCGATTCCTTAACCGAACTCTTAAAAAAAACAACCACTAACGGAACAGCCAGAGTTGATCTGCTAAATGCGATTGCCGAAAAACTTATGGAGGATGACCATCAACGTTCGCTCGTGAGCGCTTATGAAGCACTTGGGCTTGCTAAGAAGATAGGATACAAAAAAGGAATTTACAGTTCAAATTATTTGTTGGGTAAACTCCACACAAATTATACGCTAAGTTTTGGTACAGCCATCGCTTATTTTACGGAAGCAGCAAAAGCTTCGGACAAGAATAACTGGTTTGAACATTTGGATCTGTTAACGCAAATGGCTTTCATCCATAAAAGGCAAGGTGACTTTGAAAAAGCGAGCAATTATTATTTATTGGCCATAGAATTAGCAACTAAACATAATGAAACAAAAAAGATCTCTAATCTCTATGGTTATTTATCTGAAGTATATGAAGCGGAAGGTAATGAGCAAGAAGCGATGGAGTGTTTGCAAAAGATCTTAGAAATTGAGAAGAGAACAAATTACAAAAATACAGAGCCAGCCGCTTTTATTGCAATTGCACACTATTATGAATTGCAAAAACAATTCGGTCCTGCCGAATCGTATTTATTAGATGCACAACGTGTTTTTGAAACTACAGGCAATCATAGATGGGAATCATATACCAACTATCTATTGGCGAAACTTAATTTGCAAAAGAAGGACCATAAAGCGGGGATCAATTACGCAAAGAACGGATTGGAGCTTGCCAAGAAATTTCAATTGATCAAAGAGGAAGGTGATAATCATTACATCCTTGCGATACTTTACGATGCGGCCAATGATCATAAAAATGCGTATTTGCATCATAAAGCGCTTAAGCAAATTGATGATTCTATTTTCAATATGAATCGGGTGAAGGAAATGTCGCATGCCATGGCTATTTATGGAACCGCTGTTAAGGAAGAACAACTCGCAAAATTGGAAGCAGAAAAAAAATTAAGCGAATCTCAATTATATAGAACACAAATTCTGGCAGGTTCAATATTTGTTTTGTTAGTGCTTAGTATGGTATTAGCAATTGTGTTCTATAAGAATTATAAAGTGAAAAGAAATATCAATAAGGAATTAGCCAATCGAATTGAATTAAGAAAATTGAAATTGGATGAGATCATTACGCAATTGAGTAAAGAAGTTGATGAGCATAGCCAAACCAAAGCAAAATTGGAAGTTATCAATGCAGAGTTAAGCAATTTCATGCAACGCTCTTCCCACGATCTTAGATCACCCTTGTCTTCGATAGTTGGATTAACTGATCTGGCAAAAGGAAGCATGAGCGAAAAGGAAAGAATGGATTATCTGTCGTTGATCTCTCAAAGCACAAAAAGACTTGAAATATTTATCGACGAATTAACTCAAGCTACTAAAGTTACACATGGCAATGTAGTTGTATCTCTTGTTAACTTATATGATCATGTGAAACAGATCACTGATGATCTAAAGAATAGTAAGAACTTTAGTGGCGTAAGAATAATTATTAGAATAGATAAAGACATCGATATCAATACAGATAAAAATCTTTTAAAAACAGTTTTGCACAACTTGATTGAGAATGCTGCCAAATACAAAAGCGCTGAAGGAAATAATCCATATGTTTGTATAAACGCCGAAAATATTGAGTCGTTATTGATGATAAGCGTTTCTGATAACGGCTTGGGAATTGCCATGGAACATCAAGCAAAGATCTTTGATATGTTCTATAGAGCCAATAACACCACCGAAGGCAGCGGTTTGGGATTATACTTGGTTAAAAAATCAGTGATCAAATTGGGTGGTAAAATTCGTTTAATAAGTAAGGAAGACGAAGGAACAACTATTGAGATCTCAATTCCTGATCTTGTGAATAGGCATATGCAGGGAGTCCTATTAACCTAAACAAAATTAAATGCATGCTTATAGAGCCTTCCTCATGCATTATTTTTCATCCGAATTTCCCGGCATAATGACAAAGATCAGATGAACTTCTGACACCCGTCAAGCTCCTCGGCAACGTAAAAGTGCAAAATCGTTAATAAACTTTTCACTTATTTTTTAGGATCTCAATTATTTCGGCGCGTTTGCGTCGCGATATTTCGAAAACGACACTGTTAGTTAACGTAATTGTATAGGGTGCAGACTTAGAGTAATTTTTAATATTATTCTTATTAATAATTACGCTTCTGTGAATTCGCAAAAAACAATTCAATGGTTTAACCAGTTCCTCAAAATCATTCAACACTTTTGCTACAATATATTTTCGTCCGTCAATTAACGTTAGAGTAGTATAATTATTTTGCGCCTCAAATGAGATCACGAGTTTTGCATTTACCTGTTCTACTAATTCATTATTATGAACCTTGATGTTAATTTCAGACGGAGGAGAATTAACTGACTTTATTTTCTTCTCCAGTACTTTCTCAACAGCCATCTTTAACTCCTCAACGTCATATGGTTTTAGAAGGTAATCTAAAGCATTAGCTTTTATTGCAGGTATGGCAAACTCGGCGTAACTTGTCGTAAAGATCACCTCAAAGTTTGGTTTTTCAAACCTTTGTAAAAGAGTAAACCCATTTTCTTTCGGCATTTTTATATCCAAAAATACAAGATCGGGATGTTTAAGATTTATTAATTCAAAAGCTGTTTCCGAATCGCCGGCTTCGCCCAATAAATTTACCTCTTCACAATGTTTAGCAAGAAGTAATTTAAGGAGTTCTCTTACTCCTTTCTCGTCATCAACAATTATAGCAGTTATCTTCTTCATCAATTTGCAGGTAGTTCAATTTTAACCGTAGTACCTACTGCAATATTTTTATCATACAGATCTACAACCTCAAAGAGTGTTGTTTGACCATTTCCTGAATTCATAATGTTCAATCGTTCGCTTGTGATGTTTTGCCCTAAAGATGTTTTTTGACCGCCTTCATTGTACAATTTACTTTTCTCTCTTCCTATACCATTATCTTTAATTTCGATCGTTATCTTATCCTTTAAAGAATTGATTTTTAAAACTAACTCTTTTTCTTTTTTATCGGAATGTAGTAACCCATGCCAGATCGCATTTTCAATTATGGGTTGTAAAAGCATGTATGGTATTTTTACATTGGTAATTTCAATTTTAGGATCTATATATTCAATATAATTGAATGAACCATCAAAACGTAACTGTTCTAATTGAATATATAAATTAATTACCTGCAATTCCTCGCTCAAGGTAGTTATGTTCTTATTTGAGTTCTCTAAAACAACTCTTAAAAGTTTGGAGAATTTTTGCAAGTATTCATAGGCTGTTTCAATTTGTTCTTTTAACATTAAAGCTTGGATAGAACTTATACAATTAAAAATAAAATGCGGATTGATCTGTGATCTCAAAGCGGTCATTTGATAATCAGCTAACATTTTGTTTATTTCCGTTTTCTTTTTCTCTTTGTTTCTTATGGTCAAAACGTATATTCTTACAATAAGAATGATAATTGTAACTGTGATAAGAACTTCAAGCAGAATAAACCACCATGCCAGCCAAAGTGGTTTCATAATATTCAAATCAATTACTTTTGTATCTGAAGACAAAAGACCTTTGATATTCATCCCTTTTATCTGTAATTGATAATTGCCTGAAGGCAAATTTGTGTAATCAATGATGTTCTCTCTGCCTGTACTGCGCCAAACCGTATCGTAACCTAAAAGTCTGTAGCTTAATCTTGCTGAACTACCTGGTAAATATGAAAGACATTTAGCCGAAACAGTTAGGTTGTTCTCATTGTATTTTAGAGCGTTAAGCATTCGCTTATTGGTGATAATATTATTAATTTTTATTTCTTCGATCTCGATCTTTGGCAGCACCTGAGTTCCAATCAATTTAGCTGGTTCGAAATAATATAATCCGCTCCGAGTGGTATGCCATATCAAATTCTTAAAACACAGTACGTGGTTAACCTCATTCGATTGTAATCCATCACTTTTGTCAATATAAGTAGCAATAAAAGAATTGTTTGTTCTTTGTAAATAAACTAGACCGCGGTTTGTTGCAACCCAAATATTATTTTCGGTATCTATTCCAATATCATTAATTAAAAGATCCTTATCATAAAAAATTTGTCGGTATTTGTTTTCACTTTCTATATATAATCCATTTTGTTCGGTAGCTATTAGGTGTTTTTGAGGTTGGTACTTCAGAACCTTAACAATGGAAGCCTCCTTTAAAACCAGATCGCCGGCAGCAAATAGGGTATCAAAGGAAACTATTTTATATAATCCCTTCTTTGTTGCAACATGTATCACTTGATGAGTACTATCGTAGGAGAACGAAATAACTTTAACCGGTAAAGTGAATTTTATGGTAACATTAAGATCTTCAACCAAGGAAATACTGTAACCATCATTAAGTATGAATTTATTTTTATCTATAAATTTTACCTGCTTAAATGTTGCGTTAATTCCTGAACTCGGTAAAGGCATTTTAGTGTCCTTTATATGTGGAATTTCTTTTTTGTACTTTAAGTTTGCATCAAAGTATTTGAGTCCACCATATCCTGCTAAAAAATAGGTAGAAGCGTAATAGTTTATGTCATTAATAAAATACCCCGGCTGCGATTTTCCGAGTTCAACTTTTGTTGATATCAGGTTGGCGTCAATAGCAATTAAACCGGGTTTGTCTGTGCCAAGTAACAGTTTATCATTTTCTATTTTGATAAAGCGTATGCTGGTTGATGTTTCCTTGCCTTCAAATTCATATGCATGATTATCTAAACTTCGCTTATAGTAAACCCCGTTTTCAAGGGTCGAAAACCACATCCCACCTTCAAAGTCCTTTAAAACAGAGGTTATAGTATAACCATTGAATAAATGAGATACCGGTTTTTCCGTATTGGTAACATCATATTTGTAGATCCCTTCTTTATAAACTGAAACCCAATATTGGTGTTCATTGACCTTAAAAACATCAATAACTCTGTTTTTAAAAAAAATATTCATTGTTTCATTCCCTTTTATCAAGATCACCTGATCTCCTGCAGTTGAAACTACAAAAACGCTGTCATTAATTAAGACCATGTTGCTAAATAAGCGAAAGGGTGCATGATCTAAATTTAATTCTTTTGATCCTTTTCTATTCTTAATGTGTAAGATCTTTTTTTGAAGACCGATATCGTTTGTGGCCGAAAACAAACCTTCACTAGAATTATTTATTTCAAAATACAATTCATTTTTGTTGCGTTCAATAAGCTTTGGTTCCTTATAATTATCGGCCTTTGGTATTATAATAATGTTTGTGGTTCCATATATAGTTAACCATAAATTATCTTTTTCATCTACATAGAGTTTTGAAATAATTCTCTTGTTTAATATTTTGGTTATTTTTGGGTTAGCCGCAATCTCATAAATAGTATCATTGAAGCAATAACTTAAATTACCATTCGACGTTCTAAACCAAATACGTCCTTCCATATCTTCATACGTGCTAAAAACAACATTATCTTTCAAACCATGAGCGCTTGTAAATAGTCGCATATCCTTACCGGTGTATCGAACAACTCCTTTATTGGTACATATCCAGATATATCCCTTGGTATCTTGTTTAATGTGATAACACTCTGATGATGGCAATCCTTCGTCACTGTTTATATTCTTAAAATTCCCAACAGGTTGAGCTTTCAAAAAATTGAAACTAATACAAATAAATAATATGATTGATTTATTGAAAAACATTTTCTAAGATGAACACAATATACTCCCAAATTTACTAATTTGTTCAATAACCATTTCTAAATTGAAAATGGTACATAAATCGAGTAAGCGGTTAAAATTTGCACTTTCGGCTTCATAAATTTGAATGTGTTTGCTCAATTGATGATACGAAAGTATTTACTTGAAGTATTGATCTGTAAACACCAATATTTATTTTTTGATCGTAGATAAATTGTCAAATAAAAACAAAAACAATGAAAAATCTTTTAAAACTTAGTATTCTGTTTAATTTCGTTCTAGTTTCTTTAAATGCTCAAACTTTCGCTTGGACTTTACCATTCGGGACTGGTTTTGGCGCCAACCATGGCTTTGCAATAACTACCGATGCGGCAGGTAATGTTTATACTACAGGCGACTTTGGTCAAATTATAGATTTTGATCCTGGGATAATTATTTATAATCTAAGTCCTAATGGGGCAAACGATGTTTTCATAAACAAATTAGATGCCGCTGGTAATTTTGTTTGGGCAAAGAAAATTGGAGGTGCTACTGCTGATGCTGGACATGCAATTAATTTAGATGCGGCTGGAAACGTTTATGTTGGGGGCGCCTTTACGGGTACAGTAGATTTTGACCCAGGACCCGGAACATTTACTTTGGCATCTACGGGCGGACCAGCTGCTACCGATGCTTTTTTATGTAAGCTGGATGCTTCAGGAAACTTTTTATGGGCATGCAAATATGGTAATCTGGCTAATGACGATCTTGTTGATATTACAGTTGATGCTTCACTTAATGTATACGCAACTGGAAGTTATAGCGGAACAGTTGATTTTGATCCGTCAGCGAGCACATACACGATGATGTCTAATGGTTTTAGCACATTCATTACAAAACTCTCGCCAGCGGGTAATTTTATTTGGGCGAAATCATTAGACGGTTCGCAACCAGCAGCAATAGAGTTCGACGGATCAAATAATGTAGTAACCTGTGGGGTATTTAGCGGAACACTTGATTGTGATCCGGGCCCTGGCACTTATACTTTAGCTTCTTTTGCCGTTTCTCAAGATGTATATATTGTTAAGCTGGATAACGCAGGGAATTTTGTTTGGGCCAAGCAAATTGGAGGAACAGCCACTGATGGAGTTAGTGATATGGATCTTGACGCGACGGATAATATTTATTTATCTGGTTCTTTCAATACTACATGTGATTTTGATCCAAGTGCTGCTACGTTCAATCTAGTTTCGGCAGGCGGATACGATATTTTTATGAGTAAATTAGACCCGCTCGGTAATTTTGTTTGGGCAAAAAGAACCGGCGGAATTAATAATGATCTAGCTCACACAATTGGTATTGATCCAGTAGGAAACATTTATAGTTCAGGATACTTTACAACCACAATTGATTTCGATCCGGGCCCCGGAGTTTTTAATTTAACTTCCGTTTTGCCTGCCGTCATCGATATTTACATTACAAAGTTTGATCTTTCAGGAATTTTTCTCTGGGCCGGGCAAATTGGAGGAACAGCCACTCAAAAATATACAACTAGCTTAGCTACCGATCCTTCGGGTAATGTATTTTATACTGGATATTTCAATGGCCTGGTAGACTTTGATCCTTCTCCAGCAACCTTCACGCTTACTGCCTCGGTTCCTGCTATTCTTATTTCAAAACTTGGTGCCTGCTTTACGCCGACTATTCCGAGTTCTATTAATGGTAATGCTACCATTTGCAACGGTACTCAACAAACTTATAGCGTGACACTGGTTGCAGGAAATAATTATACTTGGACATTACCCGGAGGTTGGTCTGGAACCAGTACAACAAATATTATTACCACTACTGTTGGTGCAAGCAGCGGAACAATAAGTGTAGTTTCAGGTAATGGTTGCGGAACCTCTCCTGCACAAACCGTTGCCGTAACTGTAAATTCTTCACCCGTGTTAACTATTACTCCAGCCAGCAATTCTATTTGCGTTGGTAATTCGGCAACTTTAAATGTTAGTGGTGCTTCTACGTATACATGGAGTACCGCGTCCAACGCAACTTCTATCGCGGTTTCTCCAACTATCACAACAACGTATTCGGTTACCGGAACAAACGCTGCAGGTTGTATGGCAAGTGCTTCAAAAACTGTTACCGTTGTTGCGCTGCCTTCATTAACTGTAACAAGTAGTAGTAATACTATCTGTTCTGGGTCTTCTGTTACATTAACGGCAAGCGGAGCATCAACATATACATGGAATACGGGCCCAACAACTCCTGCTATATCTCCTTCTCCTACCGTTAATACTACATATACAGTAACAGGAACTTCAGCTGTTGGTTGCACGAACACTTCAGTAAAAACTATTACTGTAAACCTTACACCAACTGTCTCGGTAAGCGGTGGTGCTAGTCCGGTTTGTGCAGGCACGCAAGTTCTTTTAACGGCAAGCGGGGCTATTACTTACAGTTGGAGTACAAGTGCGTTAACAGCTACTATTGCACCTTCTCCCACAATTACAACAAATTATACGGTTATTGGAACCAGCGCAGGTTGCAGTAATTCAATTGTAAAAACAATAACCGTAAATCCATTACCAACACTTACCATCGCTGTTAGCAATACGTTGGTGTGTTCAGGAAATACACTTGCATTAACCGCCAGCGGCGCATTAACATATACCTGGAGTGGTAGTGTTATAAATGCAGTGCCATTTTCTCCTACTATTACTACAAACTATACGGTTACAGGAACAAGTGCTGCAGGATGCAACAATACTGCTGCCATGACAGTTTCAGTAAATAATGTTCCAACAGCACCACTTTCTATTTCTGGTCCAACTGCATTATGTGCGGGATCATCAGCAACAACTTACAGCACCAACATTGTTGCAGGAGCTTCAAGTTATGTATGGACACTGCCCGGAGGATGGGGTGGGGCGAGTACAACAAATAGTATTTCCGCAACGCCAGGGGCGAGTGGTGGAACTATTTCAGTTTTTGCAAGCAATACTTGCGGTAATTCATCAACGCAAACTTTAGTCGTAGTTATTAATCCTGTGCCTTCTGTTACAGCAAATGGAAATCCACTTTCGGTTTGTCCTGCAGCAAATGTAACACTTAGTGCAAGCGGCGCAAATACTTACACATGGAGTAGTGGACCAACAGTTGCCACAATTACAGTTAATCCATTAACCACAACAATTTATACGGTTACAGGCACTAACACTTTGGGATGTAATAATTTTACAACAATTACCATTGGTGTTTTTAGTAATCCAACTGTAAGCGCAGTTTCAAATAGCAATATTTTATGTGTTGGTCAAACTGCAACCTTAACAGCAGGCGGAGCAACTTCGTACACGTGGAATCCCGGTGGCGCAGCAACAAGCATTGTTGTTTCTCCAACCGTAACAACAACCTACACAGTTACTGGAACTGATGGAAACAGCTGTACAAGCTCAGTTGTGTATACGCAATCGGTTTCAACTTGTACAGGATTATTTGCTTTGAATTCGAAAGGATCAGAAATTAAGGTTTATCCAAATCCTTTCAATAATAAAATAACAATTGTTGTAAATGGAACCGAGCAGGTAAAACTGTTTAATGTATTGGGTATGTTGGTTTATTCCGGAGATATTAAGGACAAATCAGAAATTGATCTAACTGAAAAACCAAATGGGATCTATTTCATACATATTGGATCTGTAACTAAAAAAATAATTAAAGAATAAATATGAAAAAAATAATTTACTTTTTTGTTATCACTTTTATAGTAACTGTGAATTGCAACGCTCAAGGTTTTATTTGGGCAAAAAAAGTAGGCGCCGGAAATAACGACGAAGCAACATGTGTAAAAGTTGATGGTTCCGGAAATGTTTATACAAGTGGATTTTTCCAAGGTACTGCCGATTTTGATCCGGGTCCTGCCACATTTAATATGACATCTGCGGGCTTGCAAGATGCATTTATTTTAAAATTAGATCCTTCCGGAAATTTTTTGTGGGCGAAACGTATTGGTGGAACAGGAGCAGATTTTGCTCAAGTATTGATACCTGATGCCGGTGGAAATATTATTATTTCAGGGAATTTCGCAAATATCGTTGATCTTGATCCCGGGCCTGCCGTATCTAATTATACTTCCTTTGGTAGTAATGATATTTATGTTTTGAAATTGGACGGCGCCGGAAATTATTTATGGGCCAAACAAATGGGTGGGGCTCAGTTGGAGGCGCCTTTGGGAATAAAGCTGGATGCCACTGCAAATATATTGATCTCAGGAAATTTTGATGGGATCCCTGATTTTGATCCCGGACCTTCGGTAACCACATTAACAGCTTCAGGAATATTCGATATTTTTATATTGAAGTTAGATCCCTCAGGAAATTTTACTTGGGTTAGAGGAATAGGTGATGTAAATAATGATACCGGAGAATCTATTGCCTTGGATGCTGCCGGAAATGTGCATGTAACAGGAACATTTAACGGAACAGTTGATTTTGATCCGGGAGCAGCGGTCTTTAATTTAACCTCAGGGGGCTTTGATCCTTACATTTTAAAGTTGGATGCCGCTGGAAATTTTGTTTGGGCAAGAGTGTTGTACAACAACACAGCGGCCGATTATGGAATGGGTATTGCCGTAGATGCTTCAGGAAATGTTTATTCAACGGGACGTTTTGCTAATACCATGGATTTTGATCCGGGGCCGGGAATTTTTAACCTAACAGCCGGCGGGACTTCAGACTCATATGTTTCCAAATTAAACTCGGCAGGTAATTTTGTTTGGGCAGCACAATTAGGCGGACCTTCCGCAGAATACGGTGAAGATATTGCGTTAGACGCGGTGGGTGATGTTT
Organism: Sphingobacteriaceae bacterium; assembly: GCA_023251775.1. GTDB lineage: Bacteria > Bacteroidota > Bacteroidia > B-17B0 > Aurantibacillaceae > Aurantibacillus. Next base: position 65,860 of record JAHEYC010000002.1, read on the forward strand.
ATAGCACAGGTTATTTTTCGGGTATTGCCGATTTTAATCCGGCCGCTGCTTCTTATACACTATCAGCTGCCGGAAGCGCTGATATTTATGTTTCAAAATTAAATTCAGCGGGTGCTTTTGTGTGGGCATCAAAAATGGGTGGAACAGCTTATGAGATTGGATATTCAATTTATGTAGATGTTCCCGGGAATATTTATACTTGTGGACATTTTTCCGGAACCTGTGATTTTAATCCAACAGCAGGAAGTTATACACTCATATCTGCTGGACTAACAGATGCCTGGGTTCAAAAAATGGGTACATGTGCCGGTGCACCTGTAATATCGAGCACTATTACGGGAAGTACATCTGTTTGCCCGGGATCTACTTACATATATTCTATTACCGCTGCAGCAACTGCAACAAGTTATAATTGGATCCTTCCTTTAGGATGGATTGGTACTAGTACAACAAATATAATTTCTGTAACGGCAGGTACCAGTGGAAATTTCAGCGTAACGGCAACTAGCTCTTGTGGTACGAGCTCCGCTCAAACCCTAAGCGTTACTGTAAACTCATCGCCAACAATTACTGTAAATAGCGGAAGCATTTGCTCCAGTCAATCATTTACAATTATTCCTTCAGGTGCAAGTACCTATACAATTCAAGGGGGCAGTGCGATAGTTAGTCCAACAACAAATACGAGCTATACAGTGATTGGAACAAGTACTTCCGGATGTATTAGTAATATAGCTACATCAAATGTTACAGTGAATACAATTCCAATTCAACCTTCGGCTATAACCGGTAATACTTTAATTTGTAGTAATACATCTCAAGCTTATAGTGTTTCATTGGTTGGAGGCAATTCATATACTTGGACCTTACCGGGTGGATGGAGTGGAACGAGTACCAGTAATATTATTAGTACCACTGCAGGAATCACAAGCGGTGTGATAAGTGTTGCGGCCATTAATGCATGCGGAACTTCACCAACGAGAACAATTGCTGTGACCGTTAACCCTGTACCAAGCATAACTATTTCACCAAGTAGCAATCCAATATGCAACTTAAATACGGTTACCTTAACTGCGGCCGGCGCTTCAACTTATAGCTGGAATACTGGGCCAACTACAAATACGATAAGTCAATTCATTTCGTTCAACACTACTTTTACGGTTACCGGAACGTTGGCAGGATGTTCTTCATCCTCAAGCATAGCTATCAATATTTTGACACTTCCACAGGTACTTGTTTCTTCAAATAGCGTTATGATCTGTGTTGGGCAAAACGCAGTGCTCACAGCAAGCGGTGCTGTAAGTTACACATGGTATCCTACAGGTTCAGGAAGCAGCATTTCCGTTTCACCAACGGTAACAACCTCCTATACTGTTGTTGGTACCGGTGTAAATGGTTGTACCAACACATCAACATTTAATCAAGGGGTTTCACCATGTACAGGTTTAACTATTTTCAATTCTCAAGAAGAAGAAATGTTGGTTTATCCAAATCCATTCAGTAATAAGATCACAGTGAGCATAGCAGGCGAATCATCCATAAAAATATATAACACCATTGGAATGCTTGTTTATTCTTCCGAAATAAAGAATAAAAAAGATATTGATCTTTCCGAGTTGCCTATTGGGATCTATTTTATTAGAACCGATCTCGAAACAATAAAAATAATAAAGGAATGAAGCTTTGAATGACATCTTAAAATTAAATTATTATCACTTTGAAGTATTATGAGATCTTGTTTCATTCTTTTTTTCATTCTGAATATTTCAAACTCTTTAGCGCAAAGCAAAAAAATAGATAGTTTAAACGCTGTCATTTCTTCAAACAAACACGATACAATTATTGGTTCGGCATTAAACGACTTAACTAAATTTTACATCAATTTAGGAGATACTGCTAATTACTATTTATCTATTGATAAGTTCGGTAAGTTGTTTGAGAAAAGCAAGAATCAAAAATTAGGCAGTTCTTATTATTTATTGCAGGCCACATTTGAGGAAAATATTCACGGAGATAAAGTAAAGACTCTTGAACTCTTTCAGAGGTCATATGATTGTTCTATTAAGGCCAATGACAAAACAACCGCAGGAAGAAGATTAAGTAAGATAGGAAAGTTATTTATGGACCTTGGAAAGTTCAAGGAAGCCATAGACATATTATACAAATCGATAAAACTTAATGAGGAAATTGGAAATTTAGTTGGAGTAAGTTATTCCTATTTTGGTTTGGGTGAGGTTTTCCGACTTCAAAAAAACCCCAAAAAAGCACTTGAAAGTTATTACCGCGGATATGCACTTGCTCAGCAAACGCAGGATAAATTTGCATTATCGGCAAGTTATAACAATATAGGAATGATCTATAATATGAATGAGCAAACTGATTCAGCCCTTTTTTATTTTAATAAAGCTGTAGATTTTAATACAAAAAATAATAATGAACCCGGAGTTGCATCTGCCCTAGAAAGAATTTCAACAATTTATATGCGTAAGAACCAACACCAGAAGGCAATTGAACTTTTGGAAAGGGTTTTAAAAATAAAACAAAAGTATGGTGATAAGCAACAGATGGCGGTAACCTATATTAATTTGGCTGAAGCATTTTTGGGGCTCAAAAAACACGCAGCCGCCTCTAAAAATCTTGAGCTTGCAATTGATATCTCACGTCAATTAAACCTTGTCGAATTTCTTGAATATTGCTATAAATTGGAGGGCATTATTTACAAGGCGGAAGGTAAATACGAAAAAAGTGCAGAAAGTCTTTTTAAATATATACAGTTACACGATAGTTTGATCACAATGCAAACAAGCCGTTTGGCATCTGAACAGGAGGGGAAGTTTCAAAGTGAGCGGAAGAAGAAGGAGATCGAACTTTTAAATAAAGATAAGGTCATACAGGAGGCAGATCTTAAAAAACAAAAACAATTCTCTTATTTTGTTGTGCTTGTAGCCATTTTGCTTGGGTTAACCGTATTTGTGATCTTCAGAGGTTTAAAACAAAAGCAAAAAGATAATAAGGCATTGTCAGAAAAAAATGAGATCATAAATAAGCAAAAAATAGTCGTAGAGGAAAAAAACAAGGAAATAACAGATAGTATCAATTATGCCAAACGTATTCAATATGCTCTATTAGCTTCTGATAATTTCTTAAAAAAATACTTAGCTAAACATTTTGTGTTCTTTAAACCAAAGGATATTGTGAGTGGCGACTTTTATTGGGCAACTACTCACAATGAAAAATTTTATTTGGCTGTTTGTGATTCAACCGGGCATGGAGTACCTGGAGCATTTATGAGTCTTTTGAATATTGGTTTTTTAAGTGAAGCTATAAATGAAAAGGAGATAACGGAACCTAATTTAATATTTGATCACGTTCGTCGTAGACTTGTTGAAACAATTAGTGCTGAAGGCCAAAAGGATGGTTTTGATGGTATTCTAATATGCTTAGATACAAATACCAAACAAATATCCTACGCTGCAGCAAATAATGCACCGGTAATAGTTTCTAATGGTGTAGTGATTGATGGTGAGTCTAATAAAATGCCGGTAGGATATGGCGAGAAAAATGATCCATTTGATCTATATATTGCAAAGGGTAAACCCGGAGATATGCTGTATTTATTTACAGATGGATATCAAGATCAATTCGGCGGTCCCAAAGGTAAAAAATTCATGTCGAAAAAACTGAACGAATTATTAGTAAGCGTGAGTAGAGAAGTTCCTGATCAACAAAGGACCATCCTAAAAACAAACTTGCAAGAATGGAAGGGCGAACTCGAGCAAGTTGATGATGTTTGCGTAATTGGGATCAAATTATAATATTTCACTTTAGAAGCGTAGGTTCATAATTGAATTCAACTAACGATAGGGCGATTTTTGAAGATTTTAAAAATGTGATTTGCAAACACAAGGTCAACTTTTATTAAAAATTTTATGAGGGAATAAAGATCGAGGCATATCTCTAAATTTCATACTCATCTATTAGATCATGATTTTTCAACATGGTACTTTTTCTTATTAAACGGTCTAGTTTTTAACCTTAAAAGTGACATATTGTGTAAAATAATTAATTGCATGAGAAATTTAAATATCCTACTTGGTTTGTGTTTTGCCACTTGCGTCGTCAAAGCACAAACTGTAACACCAACTGTTTATTCAAATCAGGGAGGTTACAATGTAGCCGCTGGAGGATCTATATCCTGGACCATTGGCGAGCCCGTTAGCGAGACGTACACTACAAGTACAAACAAAACCACAATGGGTTTTCATCAACCCGAACTTGGTGTTGCTACTTTAATAAAACAACAAGGCAATGATGTGGAGTTACTCGTATTTCCTAATCCGGTAAGAGAATCACTTACTGTAAGTTTCAATGACCTTGAGAATGGGGTTTACAAAATGGAACTCTTTGATGATCTAGGGAAAATGGTTTTTAAAACTGAGACCGAAATAAAAGCGGACAGTAAAATGGTAAACCTTAATATGTCGCAATATGCGGCCGGTAATTATTACTTAAGAGTTGCCAATCCAAATTTGAACAAAACGGTGAAGATCATTAAAACGTATTAATAATTAAACAAGAAAATGAAAATGAAAAAACAATTACTATTCGCTTCTTTCTGTTTGCTGTTAGCATTGGGAATGAATGCACAAATACCTCAGTCGATAAAGTACCAAGGTATTGCACGTAATGCTGCGGGTATTGCGTTAAACAATCAAGTGATCTCGGTGAGGATTGCTATTCGCGATAACTCTGCAGCCGGTCCGGTTGTATATCAAGAAAATCATAATGTTACTACAAGTCCATACGGTTTGTATAATATTAATCTTGGTACAGGTTCTGTATTACAAGGCACATTCAATGCTGTTAACTGGGGTGTAAATACAAAATTCATTGAACAAGAAGTTGATTTTGGCGCAGGTTATGTAAACATGGGCGCATCACAATTTCTAAGTGTTCCTTATGCATTGTTTGCTGCTAACGGTCCTTCAGGCCCTGCGGGTCCTATAGGACCCACTGGACTAACTGGTCCGCAAGGTCCTATTGGAAACACAGGTCCTGCCGGTCCTACGGGCCCAACTGGCCCTACAGGAAATACTGGCCCACAAGGTCCAATTGGTATTACCGGTCCTGCTGGTCCTACAGGTCCAACTGGCCCTACAGGCCCAACCGGTCCTATTGGTCCTGCCGGTCCTACTGGCCCAACGGGTCCAACCGGCCCAACTGGTCCGATCGGCCCTGCCGGTCCTGCCATGTGGACATTAACTGTTCCAACTTTTAATACTGCAGGACAATTAACTGTAAATGGTACTGCCGGTTCAGGTGGTCCCGTTTCAACTGTTGGTGGTGCATGGTTATATGGTGGTAATAATTTTGCCGGTAATGCGAACTGGGGTTTAACTACAAACAACAGTATTGATCTTTTAACTAACAATACGGTAAGAGGTCGTTATGAAAATACAGGACGTATGTTATATGGTTCAAGTATTTCTCCAACATATAGCAATGGCATTGCAGTTTTCACATCAAATAATGTAACCTATCCGCATACTGTTCTTGCAAATCAAGGAACTACAGGTTCTGCATTAATTGGAATAACTACAGCAGGTTCTTCTTCAGGTTTCTCTTCGGTGGACGGTGAATATACAGGGACAGGAACCGCCGGTGGAGTATCGGGTGCATTTCTTGGTACAAATGCGTCTACTTTAATTTCTGCGGTTCAAGGCCAGTGGGGCGGTACTGCTACATCAGGCGGTATTGGTGTTTCAGGTCTAAACAATGCCACAACAGGTTATAATCGTATTGGAGTGTTTGGTGACTATGATTGGAACGCTTACGGTATTGGTATTATGGGTAGAGGATATAACGGTAATTTTCCTACTTCCACCACAAGTGATTATGCTGTAGTTGGTGTAGTTGGCAACAATTCTAACTATGCAGGATACTTTAATGGTAACCATGTAATTGCTAATGGTACAAAATCAGGATCAATTCCTACTACAAAAGGAAACCAATTATTGTATTGCGCAGAATCACCTGAAGTTTGGTTCGAGGATCTTGGTGGCGGTAAATTACAAAATGGTATTGCAACTATACAACTTGATGCATTGTTCTTAGAAACCGTTGTTATTGATGATAAACATCCAATGCGTGTTTTCATTCAAATGGAAGGTGAATCGCAAGAAGTGTTTGTCACAAAAACTAACACTTCATTTACTGTGAAAGAAAGAAACGGTGGTAACTCAAATGCTGAGTTCTCATATCGTATCATGGCAAAGCGCGTTCATTTCCAAGATCACCGTTTTGGTAATGATCCTGTTTGGGGTCCCGGCGACACGCGCGCGTACTCTTCATATGCTAAGCCAACACCAATTGATTATAATGAGGCGGTACAATTTTGGGCAGATTTCAAAAAGAACTTCAAGCAAGGTCCTCTACCTGCGACATGGAAATCTGTAGACCCTAAAGAAATAAGAAACCAACTTCAAACAAAAGCGAATAACGTGGGAACTAAGTAAAAGATTCTACCAAAGTTTAAAAAGTCTCGGCTATTAGTCGAGACTTTTTTGTTTTTGGTAAAAAGTGGAATGTCCCAAATAAAATATCCTTCCGAAGTCAATTTTCTTTCTTAATAAGTCAACTCTAACCCTTTTAAAAAGACTAGTCAATTCTAGGATTCGGGTCCTCCGAATTAGCCGGGTGACAGCAAAGTGAAACATTTTTGAGTTAATGATCGGGCTCATAATGTCGTCGATTTTCGTTTGTCAACTAAAACATAGCTAAAGCAAAAAACCCTTGCATCTCAACGATAGCAAGGGTTCTCTTTTTTTTGGTAGCCCGTACGGGAATCGAACCCGTGTTTCATCCGTGAAAGGGACGTGTCCTAACCCCTAGACGAACGGGCCCTTTCTAACCTTTACCTAAAGGGAGCGCAAAAATACAAATTTTTTTACAAAAACAAAGAAAACAGTCCTATTTTAGGGCCATTTTGAGCCGTGTTTAAAAACTAAAAATTGCTTAAATGCCTTGATAAACCTATATTTGAAGGTGTATTTATAAGAACTAACACCAAATGGAAACCACCCCGTACCAAAGCAAAAATAAGATCAGAATTGTTACCGCAGCGGCCCTTTTTGATGGACATGATGCCGCTATTAACATAATGCGTCGAATTATGCAAAGCAGCGGTGCTGAGGTCATTCATTTAGGCCATGATAGAAGCGTTCAGGAGGTGGTAGATTGCGCTATTCAGGAAGATGCAAATGCAATTGCTATTACGAGTTATCAGGGCGGACACGTAGAATATTTTAAATACATGCACGATCTTTTGAAAGAAAGAGGTTGCGGACATATCAAATTATTTGGCGGTGGGGGTGGTGTTATTTTACCAACCGAGATCGAAGAATTACATAAATACGGTATCACAAAAATTTATAGTCCCGATGATGGTCGCTCACTTGGCCTGCAAGGAATGATCAACGATCTTTTAAAACAATCTGATTTCCCTTTAGGTTTGAATTTGAATGGGGAGGTTGGTTATTTAAAAGAGAAAGATCACAAATCGATCGCAAAACTTATTTCGGCAGCAGAGAATCAAAACGAAGAAAGTGTTGCCATGCTCAAAAAAGTAAAAGAGTTGGCAGCGGCTTCTAAAGTCCCCGTGTTAGGAATTACAGGAACAGGTGGCGCAGGAAAATCAAGTTTGGTAGATGAATTAGTGCGCAGATTTTTAATAGATTTTCCTGAAAAACAAATTGGCATCGTTTCTGTTGATCCATCCAAACGTAAAACAGGCGGCGCGCTTTTAGGCGATCGTATTCGCATGAATTCTATTCGTAACGATCGCGTATTCATGTGTAGTATGGCAACGCGTCAAAGTAATTTAGCATTGTCTAAACACGTGCAAGATGCCGTTGATATTTTAAAAGCTTCGGGATTTGATCTTATTATTTTAGAAACTGCAGGTATTGGACAAAGCGATACGGAAATCACAGAACACAGCGATGTAAGTTTGTATGTGATGACACCCGAGTACGGCGCAGCATCTCAATTAGAAAAAATTGATATGTTAGAGTTCGCCGATATCATTGCACTCAACAAATTTGATAAACGTGGCGCATTGGATGCTATTCGCGATGTAAAAAAACAATTCAAACGCAATCGTAATTTATGGGATACTCCCGATGATAAATTACCTGTGTATGGTTCTATTGCTTCGCAGTTCAACGATCCGGGAATGAATCGCCTTTACATTGAAGTGATGAATAAGATCGCCGATAAAACAGGTTCAAAGCTCACATCACATTTTGCTTCAACAAACGAAATGAGCGAGAAGATCTATATCATTCCTCCGGCTCGTACACGTTATTTGAGCGAGATCTCTGAGAACAATCGCGGATACGATAAAAAAGCATTGCAACAAACCGAATTAGCAGATAAATTATATAGCATTAAAAACACAATTGCTGCCATTAAAGATTCTAAGATGGCCGACAAAGATCGCTTAGTAAAATCACTGGAAGAAGAATATGGAAGAGTTGAATTGGACTTCGATGGACACAACCGAAAAATATTAGATACCTGGGAAGAACTCAAAAAACAATATCAAGGCGACTATTATATTTTTAAAGTACGCGATAAGGAAATAAAAATTAAAGCGCATTACGAATCACTTTCGCATACACAAATTTCAAAAATTGCAGTTCCACGCTTTAAAGGTTGGGGCGATATTTTGCAATGGAATTTACAAGAGAATTTCCCGGGAAATTTTCCTTACACTGCCGGCATCTATCCATTTAAACGCGAAGGGGAAGATCCTACGCGTATGTTTGCAGGCGAGGGCGGACCGGAACGCACAAACAAACGTTTTCATTATGTAAGTAAAGGATTACCTGCAGCGCGTTTAAGCACAGCGTTCGATAGTGTAACACTTTATGGTAATGATCCTGATCACCGCCCGGATATTTACGGTAAAATTGGAAACTCAGGTGTTTCGGTTTGCTGTTTAGATGATGCAAAAAAATTATACAGTGGATTTAATTTAGCCGATCCAAAAACATCGGTTTCAATGACAATTAATGGTCCTGCTGCAATTATTGCCGCATTTTTTATGAATGCCGCTATCGATCAGCAATGCGAATTATACATTAAAGAAAAAGGATTAGAAAAAGAGATCGATAAAAAGATCAACGATATTTATAAAACAAAAGGCGTTGCTCGTCCAAAATATTTTGGCGATCTGCCCGATGGAAATGATGGCTTGGGTTTAATGTTACTTGGAGTAACCGGAGATCAAGTTCTCCCTAAAGACGTTTACGACAAAATAAAAATTCAAACACTTGCGCAAGTACGCGGAACAGTACAAGCCGATATTTTAAAAGAAGACCAAGCGCAAAACACTTGCATTTTTAGCACAGAATTTAGTTTGCGCGTGATGGGCGATGTGCAACAGTATTTTATTGATAATAACGTTCGTAATTTTTATTCTGTTTCCATTAGCGGTTATCATATTGCCGAAGCCGGTGCAAATCCTATTTCCCAACTGGCATTTACTTTATCAAACGGATTCACATTTGTAGAATATTATTTAAGCCGCGGCATGAACATTGATAGTTTTGCGCCAAACTTATCGTTCTTCTTTAGTAATGGTATCGATCCTGAGTATAGTGTTATTGGTCGCGTTGCCCGCCGAATTTGGGCCAAGGCCATGAAACATAAATACGGCGGCAACGAACGTTCGCAAATGTTGAAGTATCATATTCAAACTTCGGGTCGTTCGTTACATGCACAAGAAATTGATTTCAATGATATTCGCACAACCTTGCAAGCATTGTACGCTATTTACGATAACTGTAACTCATTACACACTAATGCTTACGATGAAGCGATAACAACTCCTACAGAGGGTTCTGTTCGTCGCGCCATGGCCATTCAATTGATCATTAACCGCGAATTAGGTTTAGCAAAAAATGAGAATCCATTACAAGGATCATTTATCATCGAAGAATTAACTGACCTGGTTGAAGAAGCAGTGCTAAAGGAATTTGATAGCATTAGCGAACGCGGCGGAGTTTTAGGTGCCATGGAAACTATGTATCAACGTGGCAAGATCCAAGAAGAAAGTTTGTATTACGAAACATTAAAACATACAGGTGAATATCCTATCATTGGTGTAAATACTTTTTTAAGTTCTAAAGGATCTCCAACTATCATTCCTCAAGAAGTTATTCGTTCAACTACCGAAGAAAAGGAATTTCAGATCACAACAGTTCAAACTTTATGGAAAGCAAGCGGCGATAAAGGCCAGCAAATGCTTAAGGAAATTCAAGTGGTGGCAGTTAAGAACGGAAATCTTTTTAATTCGCTTATGGATGTTGTGAAATATTGCAGCCTTGGACAAATAACCAAGTCGTTATTTGAAGTAGGCGGACAGTATCGCCGCAATATGTAATTAACTATTTTTATTCAAGAAATTTCTTTTTTATTTGGGCGTGCCCCCGCCGCTGGAATTAGCATGCGGGGTCGGGCTTTCGCCACTCGCTCTTTTTTATCTCAATGGAATTACCCACGATAAAAAAGGAGCTCAAACAATGGCTCAATCCCTCACGCGGCAGTTTGGAAAGTTGGAGTGAAGCATGGAATTTCTTCAGGGATAATCCTTCGACAAGCAGGCCTGTAGCGAAAAGCGCGGCGGCTAGCGAACTTCCATTAAGTTTTGAGTGAGCTCGCCGCCGCGCCCAAATAATTACATTAGAAATTGAATGAGTAGCATAGAAATATACAATAGCTTTCCTATTTCTACACTTTAATTTATTTGAATGGCACTTGCATAGTGAAGTTCTATTATTATATTTACTTAAAATTTAAATATCATGAAAAAAGTATTGTATGTAATTATCGGACTTGTTGTGGTGTATCTTATTTTATGTTTGATAGGCCCAAAAGATTCGAGTATCTCAAGATCCATTGTGATCAATCAAAAACCTGAAGTGGTTAAAGCCCAATTATTGGATTTTAAATTCTTTAATGAGAAATGGTCGCCTTGGACCGAAAAAGATCCAAACATGAAAATTGAATATTCCGGCGAAGTTGGAAAACCCGGTTGTAAATATGATTGGAGTGGAAATGATGAAGTAAAAAGCGGATCAATGGAATTTGTAGGAATGATGGGAGATACCATCAAGCAAAAATTGACCTTTAAAGATTGGGGAATGATATCTGATATTTATTTGGTAACTACTCCTGAAGGTGAAGGTTGTAAAGTGAGTTGGAGCTTAAGCATGCCAATGGGTTTTATTTGGAGAGGAATGGGAATGTTTATGACAGGCGAAAAAGCAATGGGTGCTGATTTTGATAAAGGAATTGCAAAAATGAAAACAGCAATGGAAAGTTTACAAGCAGTTGCCCCAACTGCAAATTACGAAGTAAAAGAAATGAACTGGGAAGCAAAAACATTTTACGGTATAAGAGGTAAAATGGAATTTGTAAAACTCGCGGGTTTCTTTGGTGAAAGTTACGGAAAAATTGGTGCAGCCATGGGTAAAGCAAAACTACCTCAAAATGGTGCGCCAAAAGCTATTTATTTTTCGTTTGACGAAAAAACAATGACCGCTGACGTTGCAGCTGTGATGGAATTTGCCAACGGCACAAAATTAGCAGGACTTGAAAAATGGGAAACTCCTGCAAGTAAAGTTTTATTAATTGAATACTTTGGATCTTATGATAAATCAGGAGCTGCGCATTATGCTATGGATGCTTACATGAAGGAGAAAGGATTAACTCAGGGACTTGTATTAGAAGATTACATTACGGACCCTATAAACGAAAAGGATACAGCTAAATGGCAAACTAATATTTACTATATGGTTAAGTAATAAACCAGGTCAGTATAAAATAAAAAATCCCTCACGGTGTTGTGAGGGATTTTTTTTATGATGAATAATTAATTTTTATTTTACCTCTACGCCTGTATCAGGAATAAGCATTCCATCTACTAGAACTCTTCCGCAATGTTCGCAAACAATTATTTTTTTGTTTGTGCGGATGTCTAACTGACGTTGAGGTGGAATTTTATTGAAACAACCGCCACATGCATCACGTTCTACAGCCACAACAGCTAATCCGTTACGAGTGTTCGCACGAATGCGTTTGTAAGCGTTCAATAAACGATCTTCGATCTCAGCAGAAGCAGTAGCACTGTCGATGATCAATTGCTTCTCGTCCTTTTCAGTTTCAGCAATGATCTCGTCCAATTCACTCTTCTTTACCTTAAGATCCTTTTTTCTTTCTTCAAATTCTTCGCGACTCTTCTCTAAAGTTTCGGTTTTGATCGTAACTCCAGCTTTAGCTTCCTTGATACGCTTTTCAGCTAATTGGATCTCTAGATTTTGGAATTCAATTTCTTTAGTGATCGCATCGTACTCACGATTGTTACGTACTTTATTTTGTTGCGATTCGTATTTTTTAATGTTCGATTGAAAATCCTTGATCGCTTGTTTTTTCTCGTTCAATTGATTCTCTAATTCTGCCAATTCTTCTTCCAAATTAACAACACGAGTTTCTAATCCTGCTACTGTATCTTCCAGGTCGCTTACCTCTAAAGGTAATTCACCACGAATGATGCGTAAACGATCAATTTTAGTGTCAATTAATTGTAATGAGTACAGAGACTTTAATTTTCCTTCAACTGAAGCATCAATTTTTTCTTTGATTTTTGCGCACATATCTTAAAAATAATTTACCGGGTTAGTATTGGTCTTCGATAAATGGATTGCGAATTTAGGGAATTTTTCTGTAATTATTTCATAAAAAAGCTCGGGTGTAAACTGCTCAGATTCATGATGTCCTATGTCTAAAAGCAGAATTTTGCCCTCTGCATCAAAAAATTCGTGGTATTTAAAATCAGATGTTATATAACTATCTGCTTTTGAACCTATTGCATTTTTCAATAAAAACTGACCACTTCCCCCGCAAATAGCCACTTTTTTGATGTTTTTATTTGTTAAAGGGGTATGTTTTAGGGTTTTTAAATGAAAAGCCGTTTTTACATGGGTCATAAAGTCCTTTTCGGAGAGTTCTTTTTCCAATTCTCCAATAATTCCACTCCCAATTTTTAGATGGGTATTATTTAAGGGATAAATATCGTACGCAGCTTCCTCATAGGGATGGGCCGCGATCATGGCCGAAACAATTCGGTTTTGGTTATGTGCTTCAAAAATGGTCTCAATCCTTACTTCAGGTTCTTTATTTAATTTATTTGCTTCTCCTGTAAATGGTTTTGCATTTTCATTGCCTTTAAATGTTCCTGTTCCATCTGCATTAAAACTGCAATGACTATAATCGCCAATAGTTCCTCCGCCATTTGAAAAAATTGCTTCGCGAATTGCCTCGGCATGTGTGGCCGGTGCAAACACCACCAGTTTTTTTAAGAGTTCGGTTTTTGGAGAAAGTATTTTGATATTTTTCAATCCAAGTTTCTCGGCAATTTTTGCATTCACTCCGTCAATTACATTATCAATGTTGGTATGACAAGCATAAATAGCAATATCTTTTTTAATGGATGAAATAATTGTGCGCTCAACGTAATTACTTCCGGTTAGTTTTTTCAAACCTTTAAATACAATTGGGTGATGCGCAATAATTAAATTACATTTTTTTTGAAGAGCTTCTTCGATCACTGCTTCGGTGCAATCCAAGCTAAACAAAACACCGGCGCATTCGGCATTTGAATTACCGGTAATTAATCCGGCATTATCATAATCTTCTTGTAAATGGAGTGGAGCAAATGCTTCTATGGCATTTGTAATGTCTTTAATTAATGGCATATTAATTAATACTGTCTAATTTCTTTTTTACTTCATCGCGATTCTTTTTCGCGGTCTCTATTTCTTCTTTTTTCTTTTTCTGATCTTCTTCGTTGGTCTTTATATCCTTCTCGGCTTTTTTGATCTTCTCTTTATAGTCTTCAATATCGTTCTTAAGATCTTTCTCATCTTTTTGAAGATCCTTTAACTGATCTTCCAATTTATCCAATATTTTTTTTGAAGATTTTGCTTGCTCACTCACGGCATCGCTACTGGCGCTCACTACTTTCTTTTGCACATTTACTTCCCCTTCTTTCTTTTTTACTTCGGCTTGTTTGGTGATCAGATCTTTTTCGGCCTTTGTAATTTTAGCATTGTAATCTGTAATGTCATTGTGCAGGTCTTTGTTATCTTTCTCAAGATCTTTTTGTTTGTCTTCTTGCTTTGCTAATTCTTTTTCTGCATCTTTTAAACGTTGTTCAATTGGTTCCTTGGTCATTTTTATGGCGAACTCTTTCATCATCTTCTCAACAAATTTTACTTTGTCCGAATGTTCTCCGCCTTTCATATACATGCCGCCAAGATCAACGGCTGTACTCATTTTAATGGTCTTGTCTTTTTTGTTCTCGTCAAACTTGGTATAAAAATCAACGGTATTTGCGCCCCAATCTTTAATTAAGATATTATCTCCAAACACTTCGTTATTATCTTCTTTTACTTTATCGTATTTAAAATCCTTCAACACTTTTTTCCATTCGCTTATCACATCATCCAATTTGGCTTCCATAATTGTGGTAGTAACCGCATTTTGCGAACCGGTACTGAATTTTTCGTTAGACTCACTCACCGAAATTTTTTGCGCGCTAACTGAAAGCGCCAAAAAACAAATACATGTAATAATTTTCTTCATACTGTTATTTTAATTTGTCTCGGCTTCGCCTCGACTGTATTCTTTTTTGCCACGAATTACACGAATTTACACTAATCGAGACGTATAATAATTTCACTAAACTAAACCCACAAGTGCACACAGATTAGTGACAATTAGTGAAATTCGTGGCTAATTTTCACTAAAGTTCGCAGCGTAGCTGCGATCAATCCAGATCCCAAACGCTTCTTCTCTTCTTGTAATAAAATGGTTTGAAATAATTTTTGTTCTCTAAAATAAAAGCCATGATGAAATAAATAATGATGGGGCTTCCGAACGTAAAAAACGAAAGATAAATAAAGTACATACGAACGGTTGTGGTTCTAATTCCTAATTTTTTACCCCACCATTCGCATACACCAAATGCTTTTTGTTCAAACCATTGTGCTATCTTGGTTACCATGCCCAAATATAACGAATTTAAGTCTTTGTTTGTAAGATAGAGGCTCCAATACCGCAATTCAAACAGCCCTTTTTTGAACAATAATTGTCGTTAAGGTTTATAAGTCCCTGGCTCACCAGGCCCGAGCGCCGTCCGCAATTTAAAGATGTGTAATGTTTGGTTTTCAGATTACTCTCAAACTTAACTTGCTCAAGGATCTCGAGGGCAAGATCTTGGTAATGCTCTTTGTTTAATTTTTTGCCATAAAAGAAAAAGAAATAACTGAAGGTATTAATAAGGATATTTTGAATTGAATCTTCTCCTAACCTTAGATCGAATGCACTTTTTTTACCATCGGCTTTGTAGTGATCTTTCCAATAGCCAATTGGTTCAACATGCAATACCTTTTTTATGGAAGCGAAACTAACATAACTCTGTGGTTCGGAAATAAGTTTGGGATCTTTATGAATTAATTGCGCAAATTGTGCTAAACGTAAACCGGGAAAATTGGCGGGACGCAAACGCGAATGTTTAAAGATCTCTTTTTTAAGTGTGCTCAATTTGTATTTGTTCTTTAAAAATTCATATTCGCTTTGCAGATTGCGTAAATATTTATCGTCGAATTGATCGTCCAATAAACCTGCTGTGCCTAAAAGCAAAGCTTCTAATTGTTTAAGATCGTGCGTGTGCTTCAACAAGATATTCACGGTCAAATAATTTGCCAACAATTCAAATGGCAAAGCGTTCACTTTAAATCCAAAATTCTTCAATAATACTGCATAAAATGTTTGGGTAAAATCGTTATTAAAATTGGAGAACAACTTTTCAATACTCTCCATTTTAGTTTCTAAGCGCTCAATGGCCATGCGGCTTATCCACGACGAGCCTTTTAATTCATCAACATCTTTTAATTGATTTTGGCAGGGTAATTCTGTTTTTGAATCGATCAGTTTTTCATAATTCTCAATAAAATGATCTGGTAGAAGTTCTTTGAGTTCTAAAACTTCTACATTGTTATTAATGTTTTGCGGAATACTTTTATCGGCATTCAATACCACGTGCAAAATAATATTATCGTAACTCTTATCTTCTTGATGCTTGTGTTTTAACCAATCGCTGCTGTTCACGTGGATCTCAATATTTCCTGCAAGCGTTACATCATCAACTTTTATTTTAGCATTAAAAAAATCAGCACCTGCATCGCGGTTCAGTTCGCCTTGTTTAATAACTTCAATGCGTTTGCCACTCTTCGAAATTAAGGGAAGAGGCTTTAAAATTCTATACTGCCATGCAAATTGGAGTAGGTCTTCGTTTGGATTCATTCCTCAAAGTTACTGCACGAACTAAGGATTGATTGCTATAAATTGTAGTAATTACTTAATTAGTGAGTTAGTGATTTGGTGAATTCGCGAGTTTGTGGATAAATCACCAACTAACTAATTCATAACTCACTAATTGATCAGGCGTAGCCCTTCATCTTATAAATCAAATAGCCCACCCATTCGTGCAAGAGAAAACGAAGATTAAAAGCTGCATCGGTATTCGGAATAAAAAGATGATCCAAGGTAAATCGCCTTATGCCACTTATTCTATCGGTAGTATAAGCCGTGATATTTGTAAAACCTGCTTTTTTGAACACCGCCAAAGCTCGTGGCATATGATAAGCTGACGTTACCAATAAAAATTTAGAGTTCACTAAACTATCTCCCAAAAGCTTTTTTGTGAAAATGGCATTTTCGTAAGTGTTCCTGCTTTCGCTTTCGATCATCATAACGCTATCCGGGATCTGGATCTCGCGTAAATATTTTTGTACATACAATCCTTCTTTCTTTTCCGGAAATTCAATACTTCCCGATCCTCCTGTGTAAATGATCTTATCAATTCGTCCCGTTTTATAAAGCCTAATGGTTTGAAACAAACGATCGCCGCTGTGAGTAAAATTTATTTTCTTCAAACGCAGATCCACATCGCCAATTCCTCCCAAAACAATAGCGCCGGCATAATGTGTGGTTGTAAGATCATGATCGATCGTTTCAGTTTCGTAACTTCTAAATAATTCATCCACAATAAATGAATTGCACGAAATATATAATACAATTACTGCAGCGATGCGTAATTTTTTTGCACGCGTTTCAATTTTCGTAAAAAACGAATACACCAATAAACCAAATACCCACATGAGTGGAGAAAGGATAAATCCTAATATTTTAGAAAGGATAAAAAACACGTTTAAAATTAGCAATTATTACCTGAAAAATCGCTGTTTATAGTTAGGCATTAAAGACTTATATTTACGCTTTAACACAATTGTATGAAAAAGATACTTATTGCAAATAGAGGGGAAATAGCATTGCGTGTAATGAAAAGCGCTCGGGAAATGGGCATTAAAACAGTTGCCATTTATTCGGAAGCCGATAGGAATGCGCCCTTTGTAAAATATGCCGATGAGGCTGTTTGTGTTGGTCCGCCCCCAAGTTCGCAATCGTATTTACAAGGCGATAAGATCATTCAAATTTGTAAGGATCTTAAGGCAGATGGAATTCACCCCGGTTATGGTTTTTTAAGTGAGAATGCTGATTTTGCACGTAAGGTAAAAAAAGCAGGTATTATTTTTATTGGTCCTAGTGCCGAAAGTATGGACCTGATGGGCGATAAATTAAGTGCCAAAGCAACTGCAAAAAAATATAAAGTGCCAATGATCCCAGGATCGGATGGCGCAATAAGCGATGTAAAAGAAGCGATC